>NZ_FLYE01000033.1 GCF_900093605.1 Candidatus Terasakiella magnetica | reverse complement strand
CAGTATTAGCCATATCGCTCCAAATACATTAGACCGTCAATTTGAAGTCCGTCAACCGAACCAGTCTTGGGTCACCGACTTCACCTATATTCGAACTCATGAGGGCTGGCTTTATCTCACTGTCGTCATCGATTTATTCTCTCGCCAAGTTGTCGGCTGGAGCATGAAAAATAGTCCGAAAGCGGATTTGGTGATTGATGCCTTGGTCATGGCTTTGTGGCGACGAAAACCCAAAGGGAAAGTGTTGATACATTCTGACCAAGGCATTCAATATACCTGTTCTGATTGGCGTAAGTTCCTTGCCGATCACAATCTGGAAGCAAGCATGAGCCGCAGAGG
>NZ_FLYE01000032.1 GCF_900093605.1 Candidatus Terasakiella magnetica | reverse complement strand
TTGAATCTACAGCCGCGTATTTTGCCAGCGAGTCCCGCAAAAATACGCGTTCATAAAATCTAGGCTCAAGACATATCCACTTGCTGTTTTGTGTCGTGTGATTGGCGTTCATCGCAGTGGTTTCTATGCGTGGCTCAAACAGCCTTTAAGCAAACGTGCGATTGAAGATAAACGGCTATCTGGTTTGATTAAACAGTCGTGGCTTGAAAGCGGGACTTCTTATGGCTATCGCAACATTACCAAAGATTTGAAAGACTGGGGCGAAGTCTGTGGCAAACACCGAGTATATCGAATTATGAAAATTGAAGGTATCCGCTCACAACGCGGCTACAAGAGACG
>NZ_FLYE01000031.1 GCF_900093605.1 Candidatus Terasakiella magnetica | reverse complement strand
AGTAAAGCTGTCGCTGCCTTGATAATCATCATTAGGCGTATAGGTCACCGTGCCATCAGCATTGAACGTCACCCAGCCTGCGAATGGTGAAGTGACGTTCAATGCGGATGGCACAGTAACCTATACGCCTAATGATGATTATCATGGCAGCGACAGCTTTACTTATACCGTCACAGACGAGGATAACGAGACCACCACAGCCACGGTGACCATGACGGTCACCCCTGAAAATGACACGCCCGTGGTAGGTGAGATCACCTTGCCAGACGGTGTGGAATATAACACCTATACGCTTAGCGAAGAGCAGCTTTTAGCTAATGCCACAGACATTGATGGCGATAGTCTTGAGGTGACTGAAGTG
>NZ_FLYE01000030.1 GCF_900093605.1 Candidatus Terasakiella magnetica | reverse complement strand
CCCTAGACTCACATAACAAGTGCAACACTTTGCTATACAGGTGTTGCAATGGGACAAAAATACGAACATTTGCGTTTAGATGAACGCATAGAGATATACCGCCTTCATGAAGGCGGTATATCTCTTCGCCAGATTGCCCAATATTTAGGGCGATCTGCTTCTACAATTAGCCGAGAACTACGGCCTAATTCCAAGAAAACAAAACAGTGGGACGGTGGCTATAAAGCAGATCGTGCTCATGATCTTGCCCTGCGGAGAAGACGTTGGGATGCACGCTTTAAATTGGCGCGCCAACCGGCCTTACGAGAATTAGTTCGTAACCGCCTTGCAATGGGATGGTCACCGGAACAAATTGCAGGCCGG
>NZ_FLYE01000029.1 GCF_900093605.1 Candidatus Terasakiella magnetica | reverse complement strand
CGATAGTCTTGAGGTCACTGAAGTCACGGGCGGCACCAACCTTGCCATTACCGATAATGGCGATGGCACCTGGACGATTATCTCAAGTGAAGAAGGCCTTGAAGGCATCGACTTTAAGGTCACTGATGGCACAGAGGTCGTTGAGCAATCCGCCACCATTAACTGTGCCGATGTGGATAACACACTCACAGATGACGCCGCCACGCTCACGGAAGATGGCTCAAAAACCATCAATGTACTGACCAACGACACCATCATTGATGGCGGTGAGGTCACAAGCGTCACCACGCCTGCGAATGGTGAAGTGACCTTCAATGCGCATGGCAGAGTAACCTATACGCCTAATGATGATTATCATGGCAGCGACAG
>NZ_FLYE01000028.1 GCF_900093605.1 Candidatus Terasakiella magnetica | reverse complement strand
TTGGCACAGGAACAGGGTCGCACACTCATCTCTCATGAGTCCATCTATCGTTTTATTTATCATCGCGTGGCCCAAGCTGATTATTGGCATCGATTATTACCTCAACATAAATATCGCCGCGGAAGATTATATCGTGGCGGACTTAGCCCTGTAAAAACTATTAAGAAACGCAATCCTTTAGGGAAACGCCCATGTGAAGCAAACGAGCGGCGGGTATCAGGTCATTGGGAAGCAGACCTGATGTTATGTGCCAGATATAAAGCCGTGCTTGTGTTGCAAGAGCGAGTAACGCGTTATACCCATGCGGTTCGCCAGATGACAAAAAAGGCTGAAGATACACTCATAAATATGATGACGTATTTTGCAAATTTACCCCATCATATGAGACGCAGTGTCACATTTGATAAT
>NZ_FLYE01000027.1 GCF_900093605.1 Candidatus Terasakiella magnetica | reverse complement strand
TCAGCCAAATTCGGACTTTCCCCCCTAAACAAAAGTTCCATGGCACTCTAATGGAATAAAGGTTTATATTGTCTGCCATAAGGGGTTGTTGAATTGGATTGTTCTGATATATCCTTCATCGAACCCAAGTTTTAATGGTTACATTTGATTAGGCTGTGGAATGATCCAAAATAAAAATATATTGCTGTGTGCTTCAATTGCACTTTCAATAATTTTGGGTAATTTCGTACATTCGTTTGTGAAATATGAAACCCATTTTTCGGTTTCAGAAACTTATCAAATGACTGAAATGAATGATGAGGGGCATTCGCACTCACATTCTCATGATGAAGAGATTGAAGAAAGCTCTCCTATATCCAAACATGTCCACAGTCACAACTCTATAGATCATAGTCACGACTTGCCTGTTATTTTAATCAAACACCCTCCATCTGAGATAT
>NZ_FLYE01000026.1 GCF_900093605.1 Candidatus Terasakiella magnetica | reverse complement strand
GTTGGAGGTGGTCTTGAGATGAATTTAGCTAAGCGTTTCAGGTTCTGCACTGTCGCCGTGAGTAAAAATTCATCCTTTGCTCCAGATAACCCTCGCAGCCTGAGCCTTGTCATTGCCAGGTTCTGTTTCGCTTCTCCGAACAGTCTTTCAATCTTTTTGCGATTACATGCCGATTGATTATAAGCTTCAGTGCCGTTAAGAGATCGGGCATGGTCACGAGCAGCCTCGTTAATATCGCGAGGAATTTTCCGTGAAGGGGTTCGTGGGCAACATTTTGTTTTCAGCGGGCATAGGTCGCAGTCTCGCTTGGATGCCCTGTATAAAAGTGTTTTGCCATCATGGACCTTACCTGTGGTCTTAAGTACCTTACCCTGCGGGCAGGTATAGAGGTCACGGCCCATATCAAAGCTAAAATCATCACGCGATAAAGTACCATCATCGCGCTTGGCCATATCCTTAACCGGAATATGCGGTTCTATCTTTTTCTTCTCAAGCCAACCAAGCATCTTGCCAGTACCATAAGCCATATCGCCCGCAATGTGATTAGGCTTTAGATCAAAACGATTTTCTGTACGTTCAAGCATATTTTCTGTCGCTTCGACTTCTTTGGTAATCCGTGTCGGTGTGGCTTCAACGTCAAGAATAACGGCGTTTTCCATATCGATTAGATAATTGAGACTGTAACCGAACATGATTTTATTGCGCCCCCGTATTGTCCAAGCCGCTGATGGGTCGGTTGGAGACATGGCTTTGGGTTTACGCTTAGGATTGGTTGGGGCATTCCCTCCATTAAGGGCTTCGATGTATTCCTTGACGGGCCGTTGGGCTTGCAGCTCATCTGTCCAGTCGATATCCGCACCTTCAATTCGGGCGAAGCGGCTGGCATTGGCCTCTATCACGCTTGCATCCACGGCAAAACCCTCACCACTGACCAGCCCCGCTTTCATGCACCGTCGGACCACATTCTCAAACACCGAGCGTAAAATATCACTTTGACGGAACCGTCCGTGCCGGTTAACCGAGAAGGTCGAATGGTCAGGAACCTTGTCTTCAAGGCCGAGCCGACAAAACCACCTATAAGCTAAATTAAGTTCGACTTCCTGGCACAATCGCCGCTCCGAGCGGATGGAATAACAGTAACCAACGAGCAGCATTCTGATCATAAGTTCAGGATCAATTGAGGGACGCCCTGTATGACTGTAGAAAGGAGAAAGTTCCGAACGCAACCAGCTTAAATCAAGCACTGCATCTAATTTGCGTACCAGGTGATCTTTAGGAACAACGTCTTCAAGATTAAACTTGTAAAACAGTCTGTCTTGCTGCCCAACCTGTGCACCTAACATCGCGCCTCTCCCAGATCAAATCACCTAATAATAGTGAATCACAATGAGATCTTGGGATCAAAGAGTTTTTCAACAGCC
>NZ_FLYE01000025.1 GCF_900093605.1 Candidatus Terasakiella magnetica | reverse complement strand
GTGCGTCAGCAAAACATTAGAGACCACGAGTCTGACTTCTTAAAGGAGGATCGGCCTTTCTTTCTATGTTAATTTAAAGCAGTTTGATTTTTATGGATCAAGCGTCTTTTCTCGATGGTCTTTTGTTTGATTTTCTCCCTTCGTTTTAAAATGGCAGGTGCGCGACCAAAGTAGGCGTCTGCGGGTGTCACATTATTGAGGCTTTCGTGATACCGTTCGTGATTATAGTAATCAATGAACTTGCCGATTTGCAGCTCTAGGTCTCCGGGTAAGTAATAGTTTTCCAGCAAGATACGGTTCTTCAATGTTTGATGCCAACGTTCGATCTTGCCTTGAGTTTGGGGATGATAGGGCGCGCCTCTGACATGGCTCATACCTTGCTCATCCAGATAAACTGCCAAATCTTCAGCAATATAAGACGCCCCGTTATCTGATAACAAACGGGGTTTGTGTTTGACCTTAGTTTGATCGCAACCCGAAGCGGTTAAAGCCAAATCCAATGTGTCTGTGACATCGCCAGCCTTCATCGTGGTACAAAGTTTCCATGCGATGACGTAGCGCGAGTAATCATCTAAGATCGTCGATAAATAATACCAACCCCAGCCGATGATTTTGAAATAAGTAAAATCCGTCTGCCACATCTGGTTTGGGGCTATGGTTTTATCCTTAAATTCATTAGCCGCCTTGATCACCACATAGGCCGGACTGGTAATCAAATCATGGCTTTTTAGTAAGCGATAGACAGAACTTTCAGAGATAAAATAGCCTGTTGTATCGGTAAACTTCACAGCTAACTCACGTGGGGACAGGCTGGTTTCATTCAAGGCAAGGTCAATAACTTGGTCATTGACCTTTGCAGGGATGCGGTTCCAAACCCGGCCTGGTGCAGACGTTCTGTCTTCAAGTTCATCCTCGCCGCCCGTTTGGTATTTGGCATACCAACGATAAAAAGTCGCACGTGGTATGCCGATACGATCCAGAGTTTGACGCGCTGATAAATGGGATTGCTCAACCAATTTTATGATCTCGCGTTTTTCTGATGCTGGGTATCTCATTCGTCGTCGCCCCCATCCGCAATCATGCTTTTTTTGAGAATGCGTATTTCAAGGGCTTGCTCAGCAACCAGTTCTTTCAAGTCACCACTCTCACGGCGAAGGTCTTTGACCTCATTTGTAGTGGCTGACCTTTTAGTGTCTCCAGCAAGGCGTTTCTTACCCGCTTCGAGAAACTCTTTGGACCAGCTGTAATAAAGGCTTTGGGCGATGCCTTCTACGCGGCAAAGTTCAGCAATGGAACTGTCACCACGAAGTCCTTCGATCACAATACGGATCTTTTCTTCAGCTGAATGGTGCTTGCGCGTGGCGCGTCGAATGTCTTTGACGACCTTCGATGCAGGTGCTTTGGATTTAGCTCTCATCTTCATTCCTTACGTCATTACGATAAGACCTAAATCCTCCTTTGTTCAATCTATATGTTTGGTCTCATTGGTGCTGAAGGGAAAC
>NZ_FLYE01000024.1 GCF_900093605.1 Candidatus Terasakiella magnetica | reverse complement strand
AGCCATAAACGGAAATAATAGCTGCTTTAAAGAACTTCAGTTTTTCACTTCATCGTATTTTGCTGCAATGCTCTCGATTGTCCCATCTGCTCTCATCTTTTTGAGGGTCATACGCATAGTTTCAATTAATTTTTGATCATAATGTGGTGATTTTTTTGAAATTTGCAAAAATGCTTCATTACGACAAAGAATGAATAATCGATTTATCAATGATGCATCTGCTTTGATGCCATCCAAATATGCTTTTAGTCCTTTGGAAGGGATTGTTGCTGCTTCAATTCTGTTTCGTTCGAGCATTTTTAAGAGATTGCCGTAGCTTTTAGTAGAATACAATCTTGCTTTAGAATTGTACTGATCAGAAAAGCATTTTTTGACAACATCCGCTTCTCCAATGATATGTCCAACATTGTTGAGGTTTTTTATTTTTTTATCATCAAACTTCTGGCCTCTTTTACCAACTAGATAATAATTGTATGGTTTCACCATTCCTATAAAATCAACAATATTTTTAAGGTTATCTCGCTTGAATATAATAGTCATATCAATCTGACCAACTTCTAGAAGCTTCTTGATACGTGCCAAAGGAAGTATTTGATATTCAAACGATATACCTAACCTCTCAGCTAATTCGTCAAGTGTGTCAATATGCTGTCCTGAAGGGGAAGAATTACTATCTTTATAGCCCCATGGCTTGATGTCAATGACACCGACTTTAAGCTCAGCGGCCTTTGCAAAATCAGGGGTAAGGATTATGCAAAGCAAAAACAATAATACCCTAATCACCATCATATCGTTCCTTTGTAAATAACCAAGGTAAGGTTTCATAAATATATAACCTATGTGAGACTTAGCCTTAGCAGTTAATCTGAAGTGGACTTTAATACAAATTCTGCTGTTTCCAAGTCTTCACCTAGCTCTTCACCCAGTTCACACATATTGTCGTCTTCTTCATCATAGTGCCATTCGACAACTACTTTATTTCCAATTTCTGCTACTTCATCCAATAGCTCGAATAAAGTCATAAGGACTTTTGCTGTTGAGCTGTTGAAATAAATCAGTTCAAAAATAAATGAAATATCGCTGTTATCTTGCGCTTTTAAAAACTCTTCCAATATCTCTAATGAAGAACCATAAAATTCATTTACATCTTCAGGATATGACTCACCACGTATCTGAAAAGTGTTGGTTTTAAAATCGAACAAAAGCTCTGGTGATCTTTCAGTAGCCGTTACATAAATATTTTCCATTATCTTCTGTATCCGCACTTAAATTTTAAAACCAATTACAGCAATATCATCTCTTCGTTTCTGATCGCCTTGATAGAATTCCAAGGATTGATAGATATGCTCGCCTTGTTTGCTCATTGGCATCTCTTGAATATCTAGAAGCAATTGACGGAAACGTTTTTTACCAAACCCTCTTTTGCGTTCACCACCAACTTGGTCAATCAAACCATCAGAAGTCATGTAGAATGTTTTTGAGCTTAATCCATCAATCACATGCTGATCATATTCTTGTCCCTTTGGAACATTTCTGTAACCTATGGCTTTTTTCGTTCCTTTAATGACAGAAATTTCATCACCCTCATGGATAAACAAATCAAATTTTGCACCTGAGAAAACAACGCTTTGCATATCAGAGCCCACATAGCAAAGGCCGAGTTCCATACCATCATCAGATATACTGTCGGCCTCGTTTTGCCCTAAAGTTGACCTGACAACCTGATGCAAGCGTTGTAACAATACCCCTGTTTCACCGCTTACAGTATCCGTTAATGCATTATCTAAAGCACCTGTGGAGATCATTGTCATGAAAGCACCTGGTACGCCATGGCCTGTACAATCACCAAGCATAATTAAAAAACCATCACCCCAGACACGACAAAGGTATAAATCGCCACCGACTGTATCTCTTGGTTCCCAAACCACAAAATGGTCTGTTAAAACGGCATTTAAGATATCTTCAGATGGTAAAATAGCTTGTTGAATATTTGCGGCATAATCAATGCTGCTGGAGATCACGTCATAAGCATCAGCAAGCTTATGTTCCGCTTGTTTACGTTCAGTTATGTCAGTAACTGTTACAACTGCTCCACCGCCTTCAATAGGGGATTTGCGCATACTAATAATACGGGAACCATCACCAAGAGTAACTTCTATTTCACCACCTTCATTGTTGGTTATTCCGTCTAAGCGTTGCTGAACCAGCTCATTAATATCACCACTCCCATAATCACCTCTTTCTGCGTGAGCTCGGGCAACAGGTTCAACAGGTGCACCT
>NZ_FLYE01000022.1 GCF_900093605.1 Candidatus Terasakiella magnetica | reverse complement strand
TGGATGCTTTGGTCAAATACGGCTGTGATGAAAGAGATATCTATAAAGAGAAAGTGTCTGGCTCAAAGCGTGACCGTGAACAGCTTAATGCCGTATTGGATTTGTTGCGCGAAGGAGACAAATTAGTTGTCTGGCGTTTGGATCGATTAGCACGAAGCCAACGTGACCTATTGGAGATATCTGACCTGATCAATTCCAAAGGTGCTGAACTTGTCTCTCTAATGGATTCCATTGATACATCCACCGCGACTGGGAAATTATTATTCAGCATTCTTGGCAGTCTATCTGAATTTGAGAAAAACTTACTCGTAGAGAGAACTATGGCTGGGCAAAAAATTGCCAGAGAGAATGGTGTTGTCTTCGGAAGACCAACAAAATTAACTGACGACTTAATCAAACACATCCAACACGCCTACAAAGACCCAACAGTCACCGTGGCGGCAACGTTGAAGCATCTAAATATCAGCAAGTCGTCTTATTACAATGCCCTCAAAATGTAAAAGCATCCAAAAAGTGCTTACCCATTTTATTGGTCTTTGTTGTGCGCCAGAGGTAGACCATAATGGCAACCAGACATTTGCTTAGACAAACGATCTGGGCAAGTGATGCCTTTTATAATTAGGAACCTATGACCTACAAAACCTTCTGGGCGCGCCATTTTCAAAGCCTCAAGGTTAACGCCTTGGGGCTTTCTTCTTTTGTACAATATGTTTCAAAAGTCAATATTTAAGCGACTTGCCCACGATTGTTTTACTCACGGTTTATAGAATCCTCTACCTCGTGGAGCGTTTTCTTATGGTGTCAGTAGACCAGACAGTAAGTAACACAAGACCTTTAACTTTTTCTCTTAGCATTCCAAAGTGTCATAATGTGATCCACCATTTTAACACTTGGATCACTCAGCTCTTTATAAGCATAGACCATGCGGCGGCCATCGGGGATCATGTCAGGGATATCTGGGTTCTTCTCTCTGTAAAGCGTGTCCATGCGTTTGATTGTATTTCTTGAAACTCCCATACGTTCAGCAAGCATAGAGATATCAGGATTAACACCTTCAGAGCGGCACTTAACAATTTCTAAAATCATTCTTATGAGGAGTATGCCATGGTCATATTCAAAAGTTTTATTGAGAAATTCAAATAACTCATGAAGAAAATCAGCTAAATCTAAGATGTCTTCTTTAGGGGCCTCACAAGGCCCCAGAGTGAGGTCTAGACTTTCTTCTGGTTTCATCATTGCAGCACCGCTTTGTTACTGGAGATTATCTCCAGTTCCCTTGATTTGTATTTTTGATATTCTCTAATAAAAGGAGCATATAAACTTTTGTCAAGGTGATGGCGCAAATGAAATTACGCCATATGTTTCATAAATTTATATAGCTCTCTGTAGATTCAATTATTTGGAATAATTGTTTTTGCCAATAAATAATATTGAGGGCATTCAAGTCATGACACAGCTATTGATTTCTTTATCTCGTACTTCATGCATTTTGATCATTGGAATGCTCTCTATCATATCCAGTACGCTTGCTGCCAATCATGATATAGCCCTATCGGATGAAGAAAAAACTTGGATCACTAAAAACCCAGTAATTAAGGTTCATAATGAAACTGATTGGCCTCCATTTAATTACGCAGAAAATGGAAACCCGCTAGGATTTTCTATTGATGTCATGAACTTGATCGCTGAAAAAGTCGGTCTCAAGGTTGAATATAAGACAGGTCCCTCTTGGAGCGAATTCCTTGATATGATGAGGGCTGGTGACTTAGATGTCATGCTCAATATTGTAAAAACAGCCGATCGCCAAAAGTATCTTCTTTACACGCCACCTTATGCTGATAATCCAAATACGATATTGAGCCGAACAGATGCTCCCTTTGAAAGTTTAGAACAATTATTTGGTAAAACAGTCTCCGTACCAAAGGGCTTTTTTTACGAAGAAATTCTCAAAAGAGATTATCCGCAAATTAAAGTTCTATTGCGTGATGGAACATTAGAAACAATGAAAGCTGTAAGTTTTGGTCAGGCAGATGCTGCCCTTGGAGAACTTGCGGTCTTTAATCATTTATTGAGTAAGCATTTGATGACGGGTGTTGCCGTTTCAGGTGAAGTCAAAATGGGTGACCCTGAACTTTCATTGTTAAACATTGCAACGCGTAAAGACTTACCAACCCTTGCCTCAATTTTAAAAAAGGGTGTTCAAGCTTTAACTGTTGAAGAGAAACGCTCTATTTCAATAAAATGGCTGCAATCTCATGTCGCGAAACAAACACCAGAAGAAAATGGGGGGATCAATCTTACAGCTGAAGAGAAGCAATGGCTGAAAGACCATCCAACAGTGCGCCTTGCCCCTGATCCTGATTTTCCTCCAATTGAATTCTTTGATGAGAATGGTAAATACAGCGGTCTTGGTGCTGATCTCGTATATAATATTGCAGAGCGGATTGGTCTAAAAATTGAAATCGTTCGTAAAGCAAACTGGGATGAAGTTCTAGAAACATTCCGTAACCGTGAAGCTGATATGATTGGCTCAATGGTGGCTGATGATGAAACACGTAAATTCATGGACTTCACCACGCCCTATGATGAATTTCCTTCAGTCTTCATCACTCGAACAGATCGAAAAGGCAGCGTTAAAGCATCTGACCTTTCAGGAAATAAAGTCACAGTAATATCAGGTTGGCCTGAAGAACAATGGTTACGTGATAATCACCCAGATATCGAAGTGATTGCTGTTCCAAATAATATTGAAGGTCTTGAAATGGTGGCCTTTGGTGAAGCTGAAGCCATGCTCGGCTTTATGCCAACATCTTCATATTACATTACCAAAAGTGGCCTGACGAATTTACGAATTGCAAGTAAGACAGATTTAGTTTTTGCAGATGCAATTGCGGTTAGAAAAGATTGGCCAATTCTCACAAACATAATGCAAAAAGGTTTGGATAGCATTCCGAAACAGGAAAGGCTTGAAATCTCCAGGCGTTGGATACAGTCGGATGAGAAAAATGAAACAGTTCAGACACCTGTAAAAGAAGACGCATTATTATCGCTCCCTGTTTTGTTTGCGTTAAGTGCAGGTCTACTCATTCTCTTTGCCGTGATTGTGTATATTTTAAGTAAGCTTCGTTCTGACACGGATCTTTCCAGTTTCTTTGGTGCAAAGAGTTTTAGGTTTAGCATTTTAATCGGCCTGAGTGTTCTCGTTGTTGGCGTTGCCATGATGAATTGGGTCGCGATAACAGATAGTAAAGAAAGAACAGTAGAAACGCTAAATCATGAGCTAGAACTTGTTTTAAAAAGCTCGATAGAACGTTTAGATACTTGGGTTCTTGGAAGGCAAGGTTTCTTAGAACAATTGGGACGTAATCCGACGTTAGTTGAACTGACGAAGGAACTTCTTGCCGTTCCAGAAAACCGTGAAAGCTTGATTAATTCAAAAGCTCTGGCACAAGCGCGTTCTTTCTTTGCATCAAATAAGCAATTTGGCTCAGCTGGTTTCTTCATCATTTCACCAGATAGAATGAGTATCGGTTCAAGAAGAGATACAAATATTGGCACGAAAAATTTTATTGCTGATATACGTCCAGAATTGATTGATAAAGCTTTTAGAGGCAGTCCTGTCTTTATTCCTCCTATCCGTTCAGATGTTAAAATTGGAACAGGTGGCGAGGATAATAAAAAACCCTTAACCATGTTTTTTGCGGCCCCCATAATAGACCGTGAGGGTAATGTACTCGCTGTCATGACGGAGCGTATTTTACCAAGTGGTCCGTTATCTGAAATCTTACACCATGGTCGAATGGGTAATTCAGGTGAAACTTACGCCTTTAATGCTGAAGGTAAGATGGTCAGTCAAAGTCGTTTTGATGATCAGCTTAAAGAAATTGGCTTACTTGGGAATGGTTCTGAGGAAATTGATCTTCGAGACCCTGGGCAAGATTTAACAAAGAAAAAGCACAAGAAACGTAATGTTCAAAACAAAGATTTAACTTTAATGGCACAAGAAGCATTAAAGCTCAGAGGTGATAGTAATTCAGGTTCTAAAATAACCACGACAAATACTGATGGGTATCGTGACTATCGTGGTGTGAAAGTTGTTGGGAGTTGGGCTTGGATACAAAACCTTGACCTCGGTGTTGCAACTGAAATCGACCATGAAGAAGCCATGCAAAATCATGATACTTTTAGAATTAATATTCTAATTATTTCCTCCATTGCAACGATCATGGCGGTAGGGGCAACGCTCTTTACTTTAATTTTAGGGCAGCGTTCTCATCGTTCTTTAACGCGAGCACGAGATGAACTTGAAGACCGCGTCGTTGAAAGAACGCATGAGCTACAAAACAGTGAAAAACGCATTCGATCAATCCTAGAAAATGCAGCAGACGGTATCATCGTCATTGATAGAGCTGGTATGGTTCAAAGTTATAGCCCAGCTGCAGAACGTATCTTTGGTTTTGTCTCTGAGGAAGTCGTTGGGCAAAATATAAAAATGCTTATGCCCGAACCAACGCGAACCGAGCATGACGGGTATTTAGAACGCCATTTTAAGGATGGTATAAATCGCATTGTTGGCCAAAACCGTGAGGTGACGGGCTTGAGAAAAGATGGAAGCCTTTTCCCAATGGATTTAGCTGTCGGAAAAGTCACCCTTGGTGATGAGATTATTTTCACTGGTATCATCCGCGATATCACAGCACGTAAAGAAGCTGAAGAGATCATTAAAGAGAAAGAAGGCCAGTTGAGCCTATCAATGCATAACATGAGTGATGGTATGTGTTTGATTGATAAAGACCTGAACTTTGTTTTATTCAATGACCGCTACAAAGAGCTTATTGGTTTTTCAGATGATATTGTTTTTGTAGGTGCACCTT
>NZ_FLYE01000020.1 GCF_900093605.1 Candidatus Terasakiella magnetica | reverse complement strand
ATGACACGCAATGTCATATTGGCTGGATTTACGTTAGGGGCTGTATTGCTTGTGCTTCTGATCGTGTTTTTTGTTGATAGCTTTGGCTTTGGCAAGAAGACGGCGGATGTTGCGGGTGTGAGCTCTGGTGCACCGACTGTTGCGGGCTCTAGCGGTCCGGTTCCAACACCTGCAAGCCCGCCAGCAGCAGCTTATCAGAGCCCGTCTTTGCAGGGTAATATGGGGGTATCTCCTGTGCAAGGGGCTGTGCAGCCGATGACTTCGCCTGTGCAAATTCAAACCCCACAGCCTGCCGGGTTGGGCACGCCTGCGCCTGTGCAAAGCCAAGCTCAAACTCAAACACAAGCAAGCCCTTCTGCTCAGTTTCAAAAGCCTTTAAGCCAGTTGATTATGCCAGAGGCGCCCAGTGATGTGCCGCCGAACTATATCCCTAAATCCGTGCAGCTGTTTGAAGCGCACTGGCAGGGGCTTGATAGTCGGGCCTGGACTGATGAGCTGCGCGGCAAGCTTAAATATCCCAAGGGCTTAACCGGCATTTTGGTCGGTGAAGTCACGCTTCATGCGGCAGAGGCTGGCATTTTGGCTGGCGACATCATCAATAAAGTGGGCGACATGAAAGTTGCCACCCTTGAAGAATTTCAAGAAGCCACCCGCGCGGTGCGCACCCAGAAAAATGTCCAGCTGCGCCTGATGCGCCCGGGCAAGAAAAAACAGGACGGTCGTTTTCCCATGCGCACCTTGCGCCTGGTTATGACAGGCCAGCCTGATCTGGGCATGGCTCAGGTTGAAGGCGCGCCCATGATCTTGCCGGGTGATCCACGCCCCCATCCACACCGCGGTGTCTGCACCAATTGCCACACGGTGGGTGATGGGTTTGAGCTTAGTCCGGACCCGGACCTTGTCAGTGTACCGCCACCCCATATTCCCCATTCCACCGTTGTCAAAGGCATCCGTCCGCACCGCGACCGCGGCCCCTGTGAAGCCTGTCACGTGATTATACAAGACCAAAAAGGAAAGAACCCATGAGCATTATCAAAGGCGATCTGGTTGGTAGATCGGAAGAGTACGCTCAATATACAACCATCGTTCTCAAACGTTTGGGGACCAAACTGGTGTCCGGTTTCCACGATCTCTTTACCATCGATGATGAAACCCGCAGCGCCTATTTCCGCGACAAGGCCATCACCTTGGCAAAAGCAGGTAAGCACCAACGCGCCGGCACGTTGTTAGAGCCGCTTTATAAAGCCAATCCTGAAGATGGCGAAGTCATGCTGCATTTAGGTGTATGCTATCTCAAACTGGGTCACCGCCCAGAAGGGATCGAGCTTTTGGAAAAAGCCCTTGATGAACATAAAGACGACATCAAACTCGCCACTGTTTTGGGCCTGTCCTACATCCAGAGCGAAGAATATGAAAAAGCCATTCCTTTGCTGGAAAAAGTGGTTGAAGACAATCCACAGTCTGCCAACATTCTCTATCGTCTGGGTGTGGCTTATGACAATACCAACAACTACCAGCGTGCGGTTGAATGTTTCTTAAGCGCGCTTGAGATTAAACCTAATGAGGCCCGTATCCACCGCAGTGTGGGCTATGCCTTTGAGCAGATGGATGACCATGAAGCCGCCATGGCGCATTTTAAACGAGCCAATGAGCTCGGCGGCGAATAAGGCGCTTTTAGTGAAAGTAAGTATGACCCATGGTTAGTTTTTTCAACACCGGAAATAAGGCTCCTTCTCAGGAACTGCAACGTCTTAAACGTTCAGAAGCCCTGTTGGCAGAGCTTTATCGCGAGGAAACCCAGCCGCGCTTTGCCGTGCCGTCCATGAAGGGGGTGAAAACCCTGTTTCTGGTCTCTGTGCTGTCCTTGCTGGTTTTTTCCGGAACGTTGTTTTACAAGTTCAACGACTTCATCATCTTTCGTGAAGACGTGCAGGCCAAAGCCGGTAACTTGCAATCGGCTTTGCAGCGGCGCAAGGATTTGTTCTCAAACCTTGTCAACCTGACCTTGAACCATGCCTCGCTTGAACATTCCATCTTTTCTTATACCGCCAAGATGCGCACGGAAATCATCCGCAAAACTGGTGATGTGTTGCCTGCTGATGCGGTTAAAGAAGCCTTGAACAAAAATAAAGATCTGGCCAAAGGCCTTGGTAATCTGGGGGTGGGTGAAGCCACAGGCGCAGATGGGCTTGATCTCAATGACATGGGGGCTTCTCTTGGTCGCCTGCTCGCCGTTGTTGAAAAATATCCCGATATTAAATCAGCTCAAACCTACACCGAGGCCATGGTGTCTTTGGTGCAGATGGAAGATCTGATCACCCAGCGTCGTATGGATTATAATGAGTCTTTGCGCATTTATAATACGGCGATCTCCAAATTCCCGTGGAAAATTCTGGCGGACTTTACCAACTTCCCGCGTTTTGAATATTTCAACGAGAAGTCCATGGCCGATAGCGCGCCAAGACTGGGTCTTGAGACCTATCGCCCGTTGGTTCCTTTCATTGATGAGGGGGGCAAACATTAATGTGGACAATTCTGACACGGGTGGGAACCCTGATGTCCATGGCAGCCGCGGTCGTTCATTATTATGACCAACGCCACCGTGAAGTGAATTCAAGTCGTATTTATAATTCCACCGAAGCGGCCCGCCTGCTGGGCATCAGCCGTAAAACCATGATTAAACTTTTGGAAAAAGGTCGCATACGCGGACGCCTCGTTAATGGCAACTACCGTGTTCCCGGCAGCAGCATAATCGAGTATTTAAGCCATGATCCCGAATAAGTGTAAACAATGTAAAGAAGAAGTCGTCTGGTGGGCCATTGTCGTGAATATCGGCCAAATGACCTACAAAGGCGTGCTTGGTGCCTTAACCGGTTCTGTGGCGCTTGTTGCAGACTCCTTGCACAGTGGTGCCGATGTGATCGCCTCCATCGTGACCATGTTGTGCGTGAAAATCTCCAAGCGCAAAGCCTCGGATAAATATCCATACGGTTTTGGTAACATCCAGTTTATCTCGTCTTCCATCGTTGGGATTATCCTGATCTTGGGCGCGATCTATTTGATGTATGAGTCCATCCTCAAGATCATCGATGGCAATATTGAAGCGCCAAGCGGCCTTGCGGTTTTAGGGGCCGGCATGTCGGTTGTGGTGAATGAATTGATGTATCGCTACCAACATTGTGTGGGCCGGGAAAACAACAGCCCGGCGATTATCGCCAATGCCTGGGACAACCGCTCTGATGCGCTGTCTTCTGTAGGGGTCTTGATCGGTATTATGTTTGCCGTACTGGGCTTTCCAATTGCCGATGTGGTTGCCGCCATGGTTGTGGCTATTCTTGTTGCGCGTATCGGGATTGAGCTGAACATCGATGCTATTGACGGCTTAATGGATACATCAGTTGAAATGGATGTTCTCAAAGACGTATACGCCATTGCGGTCAATGTGCCAAAGGTGGATGAAGTGCGCCACTTGCGCGGTCGCAACGTTGGTGAAGATATCCATCTTGATATCTCCATTGCAGTTGATGGCAAGCTCAAGGTCTTTGAAAGTGACTTGATCATTCAAGCCTTGAAAGAACGGATCTATGCAGAAGTACGCCACGTAACGGACGTACAAATCGCTGTTGTAGAAGCTTAAAAGACAAAGGGACGTCTGATAATGAAGATCGAACATCTGGTATTGGGGGCAGGCGGGCTTGCATTTGCAGGCATGATCATTGGTGCGCTTGTCTCTTCCGGTCTTTATGAGCCTAATGCACGCGAGGCTTTAAAAGAGGTCAAGCGCGAACAGGTGCGCAACCAGACACAGGAAATGACCACGTCAAACCAGATGTTGGCGACCCCTAAAGGCAACACCGCCCAGCAAACCACAGGCGGGGAGCTTGCCTGGAACCGCCCTGATGCACAAATGGGCCAGATGCAGGCCCTCACCCAAGCCAAGACCCTAAAATATGAAGGCAATGTGCTGCGCATGATCAGTCGGGGCGATACCATTGGCTGGGGTCAGGTACATATTTGGGTAGATACGGGACCGGGTGTTTCTAAAGAAGTGTCTATTGGGCCAAACTGGTTTTTAAACCATCTGGGCTGCCGCCTCTCTAAAAACAAGATGGTGCGCGGTGTGGCTTATAAGTTTGATAAAAACGATCCCAACGGTTTGCTTTATGCCAAAAACATCGTGGTGGATGGCATTACGTGTCGTCTTCGCAATGACGAAGGCTTTGCGCTTTGGTCCAACCGTTTAGGGTGATGGGCCAAAACGGTGGGCATCATAAAAAAAATCCTCAAACTTTTTGAAGGCCGTCGTGGCTCAAGCTTCATTGCGGTGCTGATTGTCTGTGGTTTTTCTTTTTTGATCATCAGTGGCAGTGAACTTTCCAGCCTGACCAAACGCACCATTCAGGGGCTGTTTTTAGGCCAGCACCAAACCCCTTTTGAAAAAGGTATTGGCGCCACCATTGAAAAGACACTCACCCCACCCAATAAAGAATATCGCTATATGACCATGAGGCATATTCCAGCCATTAAGGCGGGCCAGAAAATGCCTCATCCTTATGTGGGGGCTTGTACCCAATGCCATCTTTATGTGGGCGGTCCGGGACCGGGCAACCAATATAAAACCCCGGTGGGCGCGGCCCTTGAAAAAATGTCTCAAGTGCGCAAGATGGGCCCGCCGCTGCCACCTAACTCAGAAATGCCCCATCCGCCAGCCGGGCGCTGCATTAAATGCCATGACATTGTGGTTAAGGTGCCCGTTGCCAAACCCCAAGCTGGCATGAAATGGTTCTAATAGACTTATATTCGTCCCTCAAGAGCGTCAGGCACCAGCATCACGGCACAACCCCTTCCTGCTTGAAGAACAAATCTAAGTCTATTAGGTCTTAGGGCCTAATTCTCCATCTCTTGGCGTGCGAGTTATTCTTAATAGCACAGCTCATTTGTAGATATGTGCAAATAGCACTGGAACAGGCGAGTCGCCTTATGTTAATCTTTTCTTAACCAATTCGAAAAGAAGGGTCAAAAGCCATGTGAAACTGTCCTGTTCAGCAGGGCTTTTTTAGCATCTTGGCCCTTTATGATAAGCGAACTCAATTTCCGTATTAGCAAGCAGGTGGCCCTCATGGATTTTAGTCAGAAACCGAATTATTCACAGGAAATCAGCTCCAGCACCCCCGGTGCGATCCTTTTTCTAGTGGACCAGTCTCGTTCCATGAACAAGCCCTTTGGCACCAACGCGGCAGGCCAAGCGGTCAAACGCGCTGAAGTGGTGGCTGAAGCACTCAATAACACGCTGGCGGAACTGGTCAATCGCTGTACCCGCGATGAAGGGGTATCTGACTATTTTGAAGTGGGCGTGATCGGGTATGGTAAAAATTCCCGCCCCGCCTTTTGCTGGGAAGGTGCGCTTAAAGGGCGCGCCATGGTGGCGATTTCTGAAGTGGCAGCCCATGCCCATGTGGAAAAGAAAACCATTGAGACCGAGGTGCGCGGCACTATGGTCAATGAAACCGTCTCTGTGTCAAGCTGGCTCTCACCTGTGGCGGGAGAAAGTACGCCCATGAACGGTGCGCTGAGCATGGCGCGCCAAGCCCTGGAAGAATGGATTTATCGCAACCCGAAATGCTTCCCTCCCATCGTGATCAACATCACCGATGGCATGGCCAATGATGTCTCAAGCGCAAATGAGTTGCTCATGAGCGCACAGCGCCTGACAAACCTGACCACAACGGATGGCAAAGTCTTGCTGATTAACTGTCATATCACAGATGAAAACGACATGACGGTGACTTTCCCCTGGAGCC
>NZ_FLYE01000019.1 GCF_900093605.1 Candidatus Terasakiella magnetica | reverse complement strand
AACAATAGGCATTTCATGTCTGTTAGGAAGTATGTATACATTAGATACGGATTATAAATTGTGAAACAGTTTCATAATTTCCCACATTCAGGTTCTGCTACGTCAGGTAGATAAAGATAAATTGTCTACACTCTCAAGGGTGACTCTGAAGAAGTAAAAGACCTTTTCTTCAAAAATATGTCAGAATGTGCTGCTAAGATGATGGGTAAAGATTTGGAAGGCCATAGGGCCTGTTCGGTTGCGTGATGTTGATAAAGCACAAGCTGAAATCGTCGTTGTTGTAAAACAATTGATAGATGCGGGTGAAATAAACATTTCGCAAACAGGCGAAGAAGAATTGATTTTTTAAGGAGATACAAGTTATGGGATCAGGATCAACACGACCTAACACAGCCGATGATAAAATGATCGCTGCCATTGAACGCGGTGATCAAGGCGGTTTCAAAGACAGTAAACCACCCAAGATCAAAGACAATACGCTCATTAAATCCAAAGAAGCACAAAAGAAGAAAACTCAGGATAAAACCAAAGCCCTGAGAGTATTGAGGCAGGCTGCTGAGAAAGAAAGAGAAAATAAATGAATTCAAACAACCATTAAATATCATTTCTCTATGCGAAAAAGCATAAATAACTATTTTCAAATTCAAAATAAATACTTGATATTAATTTTAGTTTCCGGTGATGGGAATTAATAAAAATATCTATTTTATTTAAAATGTAATATAATAATTCTTAAAGCGTATAATAATGTGAATGTAAAAAATAATTTTTATTTCATAAATTAAGCGCATATATACATTTTTTTGGTCTCTATAAAAAAAGAGCCATTTTCTTTCTTGTATATCACAGTAACGTAACGCCACCTTGATAGGAGGCTGCTATGACTATTCGTACAAGCTCTAAATTCGTGATTTTCAACCATCCCTTTAAAATTGGCAGGTTAGCTGAAATTCAACCGGCTGGTTCTTATAAGGTCGATACAGATGAAGAACTCATCGAAGGACTGAGCTTCATTGCATATAAGAGAGTTATGACGGTTATTCACTTGCACAGCAAAAATAAGCTGAAATCCCTTACGCGTGCATTAACCATCACAGCAAAAGAACTTAAAGAAGCTCTGCAAAATGACAATGTAGCCAATGGTAATGTTCTGGAAGACTTGCACATTGATTACAAGTTTTAAGGATAACTATGTCGTACAAAAAACCGATAAAACATCCTGCCAAAGGTGATGAAAACAGCCAAATACTTGATTCCTTAGATGATGTCGGTGAGGAAAATTCTGACGGAAATGAATTGAGTATTTATGGACTAGCCGCTCAATTAAAAAACATCATTACTCAATACAGAATGGATCGAGCCGAACGAAAACATGAAAGCAAAAAATGAACAATCATTCTCAATCGAGATTATTGCTGAACTTAACAATTATACTTTTTGCCCTTATCTTAAACTGGCCTCAACCAACGCATGCTGAAACGATCCCAATGAACGCTCATGCCGAGAAATATGGTCTCGGCTGGGAGTGTGATAAGGGTTACTTTGAAATAAAGAATACGTGCCAGAAAATTCAAACCCCTAAACATGGCTTTTTAACAAACCGATCTTTTGGTGAAGGCTGGGATTGTCTACGTGGATATAAGCGAGACAATAAAAGATGCATCGCAATAAAAATCCCCAAGAATGCCTTCTTGGATGATTCTGGGAATGAATGGGAATGTGAGCGAGGGTATAGAGAACAAAGTGGGAAGTGCCTAAAAATTAACATTCCAAAAAATGCTTTTCTGTCTCCAAATACATATGAAAAGGGTTGGGAGTGTTTACGTGGTTTCCAAGCAAAAAATAATAAGTGCATCAAAATAAAAGTTCCTGAAAACGCCTATCTTGACGATGGCGGCTATAAGGTCGGTTGGAAATGCCAGCGGGGTTTCAAGGCGAACCAAGAGAAATGTAACCCTGTCATACTTCCTGCAAATGCTCATCTTGACTATTCAGGTAACGATTGGGAGTGCGATGCCTCCTATGTCAAATCCCTCGACACTTGCTTACGCCCATAATTTATTAAATTCCATTCATGAGGGACGACTACGACTTTTGGAAGTTCCTTTCCACTTATTCATTCTATGAAATGATCAATTGATGAAAACCAACCATGCAATTACAAAAATAAACAAACGCATTGAAATTGTCTCGACAGATAACAGAGCTATGAAGGAAACGGGTTTCGGGTCATTAAAAACCTGTCGAACAATCACCGACATTCTACAGCAACATTATACAGATGTTAGTTTTCGTGAAGCACGCAACAAAGATGATTTGGAAGATATTATAAAGCGAAAACCTGATCTGGTTGTCCTTTGTGTGAAATACATTTGTACGCCCCAAAAGATCAATCTTGCTGACTTTTTTACCAAGCATAATATCGCTCATACAGGCTCAGGTGACGCGACCCTTGAATATGACTCTAATAAAGGCAAAGCTAAAACGATTTTGTTGGAGAATGGCATTGCCACGGCTAAATTCTTTTTAACACAGCCTGATGGCATAAAGACTGAGATGCAACTTCCTCTGCCACTCCCATTATTTGTTAAACCCTTAAATGCTGCCAACGGAAATGGGGTGGATGAGAACTCCATTGTTCATGATTGGCTCAGCTATACTCAAAAGGTTGAGGAATTATTCAATCAATATGGTGGAAGTTCAATTGTTGAAGAAATTCTGCCCGGAAGAGAATTTACAGTCGCCGTACTGGAAGACCTGAGTACAAACACCCGGCACGCATACCCTGTAGAGATCATTGCACAGAAAAACTCTAAGGGTGATCGCGTTCTGGGTGCGTTTGAGAAATCAAGTAATCAAGAACGGGTTTTGGTTGTTGAAAATTCTGTTTCAGACGCGGTATCGGAACTGGCAAAGAAAGTGTTTTCAATTCTAAACGTAAAAGATTTTGGTCGCATTGATGTGAAAATGGACGCAAAAGGCATCCCTCATTTTATCGAGGCTAATCTGGTGCCCGGCCTCACACCTGAATCAAGTTATTTCCCGCGTTCCTGTAACATGGATGGGGCCATGCCTTATGAAGCGTTAATTCTAAACATCATTGATTTTGCACTAAAACGTAGCAGACAACATACTTGTATAGAACAGAGCAGAATAACCTCTCCTCTTACCGATTTAAAACCAGCGATTTAGATTTATGTTGATTTTATTAATTTTTAAGTGCATAAAGGGCGTTCAAAACTTCGCACAGTTATGCGTTACTGTTATTTTCGGTACATCTGATATTCCGAGTCTCTCTGTACATTGTGATTTATATTGAACGTCTTCTCATACGATGTGAGAGGCGTATTTTGGCATTCCAATTAAAGGACAATGTAATGGCTATTGGAAATGTAAAATGGTTTAACCCGACAAAAGGTTTTGGCTTTATTCAACCTGAAAATGGTGGAGATGACGCTTTTGTTCATATTTCCGCTGTTGAACAAGCTGGGCTTTCTGGATTGGAAGACGGACAAAAAGTCGAGTACGAACTGGAAACAGGACGTAACGGCAAGACATCTGCAATTAACTTGTCTGTTCTTTCTTAAGTTATTTCGTCAAGCTGTCTCTGTCAGTAGATGGAGGCAGTTTTGAACAAAAACAGCAGGGTTCGCTATGGTTAAACCACCTTTATCAAGGGCGGATGAACTTGCTCTTAAAAGTAAAAAAGAAGAAAAGCGTTTTATTAAGAACAAAAAAGACGCGACAGATGAACGTGCAATAAAAAATGCAAATCTCAAGGCATTGCGTCTTGAGCAAGAAACAAAAGACAAAAAGGCTGCTGAGAAAGCAAAAAAAGCGGCTCTAAAAAAATAAGGAATAATATGATTCAAGGAAATGATTTCCTCATTAGGTACGGTATCCATAATTTTGTGACCTACCGAAAACAAGGAAGCAATGCTTCTTTCTCAATAAAAAAATCAGAACCCACAAAAATGGTTCACCATGCTCAGGACTTGATCCGAGGCGCTTTTGGCGAAACGGTTAGTATTAGCTTCCACTGAATTAAATAGAAAAATAGCCTGTATATTTGCATTGAATTATACAATGCCGACTGGATTGATAATTGCCCCCATCAGAAGTTTACCTTCCCAAAGCTAAATGGCTAAAATCTGTTGATTCAGCCATGTTTGCCTCGCACGGTGTATTCTCTATTACTGAATGCGATCAAATTATCCAATTGTCTAAAAATGATATGCAAGATACAGGGCTGGTTAACAATCAAAATGTAAGTGATGTGCGCCAAAGTAGCGTACATTGGATTGATGAGGAAAAGGACAGTGATTGGGTTTTACGCAAAATAATGCGTGAGGTATCTGATATTAATAATATCCATTTCGATTTTAACCTGACTGACTTTTCTGAGTTGATCCAAATCGCAAATTATCAAGCGATTTCTGGTGGCCATTATGATTGGCATACGGATTTAGGCAGCTCTGCAATCGCATCAAGAAGAAAACTCACATTGGTCGTACAGCTCTCTCACCCAGATGAATATGAAGGAGGGCTCTTAGAAGTCAATGTTGGTGGAAACATTCACCAAGCTTCCCTAAGGCAAGGCTCTGCTATTTTGTTTCCTTCATTTGTATTACATCGAGTTTCACCTGTTACAAAAGGAAACAGGTATTCACTTGCTTGTTGGGTACATGGGCCAACTTTTAGGTGATCTGTGAATTATAATACAGATGTTCTCTCGTAGAAATTCAGCAATCACATGAGTCTGTTGTGGGTCAGGAGCCGTCATTCATACTCAAGAAATAGACTTCCGTTAACAGGCGTAAAGCGGACATTTTTTTGATTATGACTGCTATTACGGCAAAAGCAGACCTGTTGCACAAGCTAGAATGCCTGCTGTTGACCCGAACCAGAATAAACTATTCAATAAAAAAAGCGGAGACCTTTGCCTCCGCTTTAGTTGGTTATTTCATATGTTTTAGTTCGCTATAGTCACCTTTCACACGCAGTGTGATTTTGATGGGTTGCTTGTCTCTGTTGCGCCAAAACCAACCATGATATCCATCAAATTCCGCAATAAGGCCACCAACATCGCCTGTGACACCACGCCCTTTTTGATAGCTGGTAGATTTGCCTGCCCCATCACCATGAAGGTCATAGTTGGCGCGTCCCCCATCTACGCTCCAATCGTAATTGGCAATGGCACCTTTTTTCATTTTCAACTTATATTCAGTTCCTTGTCCGGGAACGAGTTCAAAGCTGATTTCATCTTTCCAAGTGCCACTTGGTGTTTCTGCATTTGCGGCCTTAATCGTAAAGACCGAAGCAAGAGCATTCCAAAGTAATTTATTAGTCGTGTTAGAAGAATGATCTTGAGCAGCTTCTTCTGCCAATTGTGCTTTGATTTCACCCATTTCTGTTAACCCCAAGACACCACCAAGGCCGGTTGGGTCGATTGCATACTCAGAAGGCAGGACGATGGTAACAAGAATAACAACAGCACAAACAAAAGAGATCACTGTTGATTTGATTAACTGCTGAGTAGATGGAATTTCCACATGAGTTGGAATATTTTCGTTATACATAGTGATACCTTTATTTTAGGAGACGAAATAGCCAGTTAACTGATATCCAATCAGCACAAAACCAGCCGTCATCATAATTACATTTGCGTTGTAGGCATGTTTGAAGAAGCTACTACTCCTTCTCCACCATCCCATCGCTATAAGAATGGCACTCAATGCCAAAATTTGTCCAATCTCCACGCCAACATTGAAAGCTAATAGGTTTGGAATAAGGCCGTCTTCGGCAATTTCGTAGTCTATGATTTTTGATGCCAGACCAAAGCCATGGAAGAAGCCAAAGACCAACGTGGCAATCTTTGTATTGGGCTGAAAACCAAACCAGCGTTGATAAGCACCAAGGTTGTCCAATGCCTTATAGACGATTGAGAAGCCAATGATGGCATCAATCAGATAACTGTTGATGCCAAAGTCAAACAGAACACCTATGATCATCGTTGTTGAATGTCCAACAGCGAATAAACTGACGTAAATCGCAATGTGTTTTATGCGATAGAGAAAGAAGATCACACCAAAGAGAAACAGGATATGATCGTATCCTGTGACCATGTGTTTTGCCCCTAAATAGGCAAAAGGTATAAGCTGTATACCAAATATTTCTTGGATATAGCCTTTGTCGCCTTCAGCGACGGCGTGTGCAAAAGCGATATTGGCAAACGAAAATACGGCTATTACAGCCAGAAAGATCGTTAAACCCGATTGTAAAAGCATTGCGTTTTTTCGGTTACTTTCACACTTCATAAACTGAAGCATTTATATTTCCTTTTCGGTTTTTATTACAGATATTCTCTGCCGTTAAGACAGAACAACCAAAAAGGAACCTCTCGGAGGACGTTCCAGACCATGCACGTTATGGCTAACGGCAAGATCATTCCTCATATAAAGAGACGCAACAATACTACCTATCTCAGT
>NZ_FLYE01000018.1 GCF_900093605.1 Candidatus Terasakiella magnetica | reverse complement strand
CCATGGAGCTGCCGGAAGAAGATTACGCCAAGATCCTCTTTGAGATGTCTTCAGAAATGCCAGAGCGCTACAAAGCCATCATCTGCGAAATCTTTGATCGCGACCTCTCCAAAACCCCAACCATCCGCGGCATGGCCTTTAACGCCGATGCCACAGCCCTCGTCAAGCTCCTAGACATCGGCACAAGACAAGCCTTCGTCATGACACAAAACATGACAAACGCTGCGGAGTAAGACCAAAGTGAGTTCACAAGAAAGCACCTGTTGTGCGGCGCACGTTATTGAGGACGAAAATGACGTTGCTCTGGTTTTGGTGAAGACCTTAAAAGTTAAAGGTCAAACAACAGCCAAACCGAAAAATGATGTGATTAATGCCAGTGTACAAGCAGTTGTGCGCCAAAATGAAGATCGTTTTCGCCTCAAGCGCGCAGGCGATCATATTTTAGCTGCTGTGGCTGATGGGGCGGGCTCATCGGGGATGTATTGTGGGGCATGGGCTGAAAAGCTGGTGACAAAACTGCCAGATACACCCATAAAAACTTATGATGATCTTAATGGCTGGATTGACGGGTTTTGGGAAGAGTTTTCAACCCATAGCAAATCACTTTGCGCCAATAATCCGGGTCAGCACAATAAGCTGGTTAAGGAAGGGTCTTTTTCAACACTGGTGTCTTGCTGGTTGAAAAAAGACGGTGAGGATGTGGTGCTGGATTGCCTGAACTATGGTGACAGCACGCTTTACCTTTTTGAAATTGAGGGCGAGGACATTCATCTTTCTGGCTGCTTACCGGGAAGCCTTGCCTCACAAGAAGCTGATCCATTTTTGCTCAATTGGAAAGACCTGCCCAAGGCCGAACAGGTGCAATCAGCGAGCTATAAAAGTGATAAAGAAGCCATGGTCGTGCTGGCCTCTGATGGTATGGGGCTTTATATTTTACTGCGTTATCTCGCCTTTTTGGCTGGGCAAAATAAGCCAAATTTGAGTGATGACGAGACTAAATTACTGGCAGAATATCGCCAGCTTGTGCAAAGTGGCAGCACGCCTGTTGCCAATTATGCACGCGCACATGCACAAGAGGTCGTTGGTAATTTTAAAGACGAGCTTGAGCGTTTATTCACCTCTTTAGACACTGAAGAGGGCTATCAAAAGATGGTGGGTGAGCGTTATGAAGAAGGGCTACTGCCTAATGATGATTCAACTTTAGCCATGATTGCGTTCAAGGCTGAAGAAGAAAATGGGGGCGGGCAGTGAGCGAATGTCAGAATGACCTTTTTAAGGGGAAGAAGGGAAGACAATGGCGTATCCAATAATTACAGATTATAAAAACGCACTTCGAAATTTTGAAGGGCGTTTTGCCACGCTAAAACCAAAGCCATTTTTTGACCATCAGGGCGAACCCATTTTTTGGGCGGGCAACTTTGCCGTTGTGTTCAAGGCTTATGTGGAAGGGCGCGATGAAGCCGTTGCGATCAAATGTTTTATTAATGATCTGCCTGATCTTGAAAAACGCCACCGTGGGGTTTCGCTTACCATTGATAAGCTGAAAGCACGTTATTTAATTGATGTGCAATATATCCCAGATGAGCTTTATGTGACATCCAACATTGCCCCAAGTGGGGATTATCCGGTTCTTGTCATGCCATGGGTGGAGGGTGAAACACTCGGTGCGGTGATTGAGCGCCAATGTGTTAATCAAAACCGCCGTGGATTAGCAGCCATTACCAAGGCATGGGCAAACCTTTGCCTTGATATGTTGGGCAAGAAAATTGCCCATGGGGATTTAAAGCACGATAACGTTTTAATCACAACCGATGGTCAATTACGCCTGATTGATTATGATTCTATGTTTGTCCCTGCCTTGGCAAAATTCGATTCCATCGCCATTGGTGGGCCAAGTTATCAACATCCAAGACGTGATTATTATCATTTTGATAAAGCATTGGATCATTTCTCAATGCTCGTCATTATCTTGTCTTTGCGCGCCCTGATCGTTGACCCCAGCTTGTATGAAACATACAACACGGGCCAGAATATGATCTTTACGGCTGATGATTTTGTCTCTGGTGGGCGCTCAGCCCTCTTTATGCAACTGAGAAAATCGCCTGATCCGGTTGTGCGGGAATGGACGGAGTTGCTTATTAAAGTGATGCAGTCTAAATCTATTGCAGTTCCACGCATTGAGCGCATATTAAAGCTAGCGCGCAAAACAGAAGTTTAGGGTATCAATGTCCAAGATCGATCTTGAAGTAAAACATACATTGGAACAGGAAGAAGCCGCCAGCCGTCTGGAAAACTTCCTGAAAAGCCAAAGTGAGAATAATAAACAGCTGAGTCATGCGGTGTTTGAGCGCGAAGGCCGCCTGTTTCGTTTTACCGCAAAGGTGAAAGGCTTCAAGATCAAGGGGGCGGTTGCCGCACTTGAACATTCTGTAAAGGCCCAAGTTGTTCTCCCCCTAGCTGCACGCCCCTTTAAGCGTAGTGCTGAGGAAATCTTGCGTGAAGAGCTGCAAAAAGCTGTGGGTTGAGCTGGCATAAATTCAACCATAAGGACACCTTGCACCTGTGCCTGTATAGGGCTATTTCTTAACCATTGATTAACAACGATTAATCCTTTAAAATGAATCGCATAGGTTGAGTTTGAGAATTGTTTTCGAAACATGAAAACCCTTAAACTTGTAGGTTAAATTACCGTTATATGCGGGTGCGATATGTCAAACGTCTATCATCTTCAGAACTTGGGCAAAGGCTCAACTGAATGGAATGCGTGGCGGGAGTCCGAGAAAAACGTGACACCGGACCTTTCGCATGCCGAAATTAAAGCGGTTAACCTCGCCCGAATTGATCTTAAAGAAGCCCTTCTCACCCAAGCCAATTTAAAGCAAACCAACCTCAGTGGTGGGGACCTAAGCGGTGCCAATATGGCCGGTGCCAATATGGAAGGCATTTCACTTGCTGGTGCGAATATGGAACGCGCCAATTGTGCGGGTGTCTATCTGCATAAAGCGAACTTGGCTGGTAGCAAGTTGCGTTGGGCCAATCTTTCCGGTGCAGCGGTTGTTGGTAAAAGCAACATGTCTGGTGCGGACTTAACAGGGGCAAACCTGTGTGGCGCACGCTTGACCGGGGTGAACCTGTCTGGTGCTAATCTTACAGGTGCCAACCTAGCCGGGGCAGATTTTCGCGATGCGGACCTGACAGGCGCAGACTTTACCAATGCTGATACAAGCGGTGCTTATTTCGGTGGGGCGGACCTGCGCGGCACATTACTTGAACAATATTATGATCTCTTTGGCCCTGATCCTGAGATGGATGAGGCTGCTGAAGAAGAAGAATTACTGGCTGAAGAGCCAGAAATGGAAGAACCTGCGCTTGAAGAAGATCTAAGTGAGGACTTACTTGTTGATGCGCCTGAGCCTGAGCCCATTATTGAGCCCGAGCTAGAGGCCGAACCTGAGCTTGAGCCAGAACCCGAAATCATCGAAGAAGAAATTGTTGAGCCGGAACCCTCTCTTGAGGAGATGTTTGAGGCCCCAGTTGAACCTGAACCAGTGCCCGAGCCGCAGCCGGTCCAAGATGATTTCGACGAAAATGCTTATAATATCTATGAGACAAAAGAAGCTGCTATTGTAACGCTATGCTTGCCGAAGTTTAATGAAAAGAGCAGCGAAGAAGAACAGGACTTCCTTGATCTATTGCGCCGTTACAATCGTTACTTCCTTCATACCGATGAGGCCGTGGCGATGGCGGCGCGTGGGGAAGCATTCTTTGGTGCCTTTGAAAACCCCAATACTGCGCTTACATGTGCGCGGGGCTATCTCAATATCTTGCGCGATATGAAAACCGATGCCTATGTTGGGGTCAATTGGGGCAGTGTGACATCTTGTACATCTGCCGATTCTGATGCCAAAGACCTGATTATCAATTCCATCACGCCCATGGCGCGCCTGAAACCATTGGCCGAGCCCGGTGAAGTTTTGGTTTTGGATGAGCTTTATCGTCGCCCAGAAATCAAAAAAGACAATTTCGAGTTTGAAAAAGTCTCGCGCAAATGGACCAAAACCTTTAGCGAAAACGGCCCAAGCTTTGAGGTCTTGTGCTATTCGGTTAAAGAAGCATCTGGCGAATAATCCCATCATAATAGATTGTGCCTGTAATCCGCTTTTTCTCTAGGGTTATTGCGATGCGGTATCAACTTCTGTAAAAATGGTAATTGCATACCTTTATATGGTGAAACCACTTGCTGACTTTGATAATTTATGCTTTATAATCACAAAAAACTCATTTACACACGCACGTGCGTTTTTGAGTTTTGAATGATTTTAAATTAAGGGTCTGTTCGTTGAAATATATCCCCCATAGTGTGGCAGAGTGGGTTATGGCTTTAGGTATTGCTTTTAGCCTTGGCATTTTCTTTGTCGCCGTTGTTGAAGATAACCCATGGGAAGACCATTCATACGAAGATGCCCCGCCTATCACGTTGGGCACGCCTGCGCCTCATACCGATGGTAAAGAGAAAATGACATGTTCAACCTGTCATGCGATTTTGCCGCCAGACCCCAACCAAAGTAAAGATTTCCGCATTCCCATTTTAGTGGGCGCGCCTTCTCCCCATGGGGATGAGCGCGACCAGCAGCCTTGTGGGAATTGCCACCGTTACGTCAATAATCTGCAAGAAAATGTGACCGCACCAAAAGGTGGGGCCGTTGGTGTAACGGCTGCCATGCAAACCGGGCAGCGCGATGTGAAGAAAAAACCATCTCTGCGTTTTCCCCCTAAAGCCAAGCCTCTTGATAAAGAAGCCCATGAAGTTTTCACCTTCTTCCGTTTTCAAGGTAAAGTCACCCGCGTCTTCCCAAGAAATCCGAAGATTGACCCGGGCAATGTGACTGTGTTGGTGGATAATGGTATCAAACAACCTATGTGGATTGATTTGGCACCCTATTGGTTCTTGAAATCAGAAGACTGTCGCATCTTTAAAGGCATGTTTATTAAGGGCCAAGCCGCCGCTGATGATCCGCAAAACCGCAGCGAGCTGGCTTATGCCACGACAATTGGTGTAAATGGTAAATCCTGTTTTATACGTAATTCCCATTTGACAGGCTTGTGGGACCCTACTGCGATGATGGTGGAGTGATAAAAAGAAATGTCAATTTTCCAACCCTCCACCCAATTTAAAAGCCATCAATGGAACGGCATTTATCTGCTGTCAGCCATTAGTACGCTTATTGGTGCCTTGGCAGTCTCGGTTCAGCCCCTTCTGCTTGATCAGATTTTCAATATTCCTTTTGAAAAAGAAGGTGAGATTAACGCAGATATTCAGGTGGTTGCCGAAATGGTCTCCATCTTATGTGTGGGTTATTTCAGTTTTAAATCCGATAAAGTCGGTCGTGTGCCGATTATCTTTTTTGCCTTTTTGTTCATCAGTATTGGCGCTTTTCTCACACCACTGAGTTACGAGCTTGGTGTCTATCTTGGTGTGGGTGGTCTATTTGCCTTTTATTTTGCCCGTGTGTTGGTGACCCTTGGTTCTGATACGGTTCAAATCCAGCTTTTGACCCTTGTTGGTGATCTCTCTGACTTTAAAAACAGACCACAATTAATGACCAATACGGTCTTTATGATCGTTTTTGGCGGCACTATCTTAACCGCTATTGTCATGCAAATTGCTGAATATGAATATGGTATTGAGCTCATCACCTTCAGCCTTGTTCTCTTTGGTGGCTTTGGGGCATGGGTGACAAGATATGCCTTGCATGATGTGGCTGATTTTGTTGAAGAAGATAAACGCCACCCACTGTTGCGCGTCTGGGACCTTGTTTCAGGTGATCCGCGCATGCAACTGGCTGTGGCTGCGGCCTTTTACACCCGTATGGATTTGGTAGTTGTCAGCCTGTTCTATTCGCTTTGGTGTATCTCCATTGCCGATATCATTGGCGTAAGCCGCATTTACGCCACCGCCCACGCTGCCACCATGGTTGGCATTATGGGCATGGGTGTTTTATGTTCCATTCCCTTTTGGCAGCATTTGATTGAGCGCCATAGCCGTATCACCACGATCGGGGCAAGCCTCTCAATTTCTGCTGTGGGCTATGTCTGGCTCAGCCTCTTTTCCAACCCCTATGATTGGGGCATGGCTTTACCGTTGATCCTGATCGGCATCGGTCATGGTGGGGCAACTGTTACACTAAAAGTGCTCACCGTTGATATTGCGCCCAAAGCATTGCTCGGTTCTGTCCTTGGTATGATCTATCTTGCCGGTAGCATCGGCATTATCATGCTGGTGCAAAGTGGCGGCTATTATTTTGATGCGGTTGGTCCGCGCGCACCTTTTGTCTTAATGGCAAGCGGTAAGCTTATGGTGGTGATCTTTGCCAGCTGGCTGGTGATGAACCAGGTTGAAGAAGACAGCAACCATGTCTTGAAAAAGAAGGTCAAGATCAGCTGGCGCCCACTTATTTTCCTCACCGCAGGACTGCCTTTTGCATGGCTCTTGGGTCGTATGCTGCTTGGCGGTTATCTCTGGGGTGTGGATCACGAAAATATTCCGGTTGGCTTTATCAACCGCTATCTTGGGGATTGGGCTTTTACCTTCTTGATCGTCTCGCTCGCCATTACACCTTTTGCCGAACTCACCAAGATTAAAGCGGTTCATAAATATCGCCGTATGATCGGTCTCTATGCCTTCTTCTATACGATGCTGCACTTTATTGTGTATGTCTCGCTAGAATGGACATTCGATCTCGATCACATGCTGGCAGATGCCTATAAGCGTCCGTTCATTTTCCTTGGTCTGGTCTCCTTCTTCATCATCGCGCCTCTTGCGATTACTTCTTTCAAGAGCATCCGCGAAAAGATGGACCCAAAAGTCTGGCGTCGCCTCCATAAAAGCGCTTATGTCCTCAACATCATTGTGGCGTGGCACTTTATTCTGGCTGCCAATGAAGAAAATGGCGAACCCTATATTTATGCAGCTCTTGTTGCCATCTTGCTCGGCTATCGCGTTTATGAATCCATCCAAAAACAAAAACGCCGTGCAAACCGCAAACCACGCAGACGCCGCACGAAAAGAAAAAAGAAGGATAAGACAGCTCCAGATGCCCCAACAGAGGTCATCTCTGAGGCTGCATCTGAATAAGCATCAAAAAAGGGGCCGCTCATATGAGCAGCCCCTTTTTCTTTGTCTTTTTTACAGTATTCTTATTACTAAGATTACTCCGCAGCGTTTGATATGTTTTGTGTCATGACGAAGGCTTGTCTTGTGCCGATGTCTAGGAGTTTGACGAGGGCGGTTGCATCTGCATTAAAGGCCATGCCGCGGATGGTTGGGGTTTTGGAGAGGTCGCGATCAAAGATTTCGCAGATGATGGCTTTGTAGCGCTCTGGCATTTCTGACGACATCTCAAAGAGGATCTTGGCGTAATCTTCATCCGGTAGCTCCATTG
>NZ_FLYE01000017.1 GCF_900093605.1 Candidatus Terasakiella magnetica | reverse complement strand
GGCTATAGGCAGAAGAACGTGGATTTTAAAAGTGCGTCTGCTCTTTGGACATAAGTGGCAATACTAAATTTAATAAATGACAACTTCTATTGGGCTTTTTGCATAATTCTTTATGAAATTATGAAACGCTTTGGGCTGTAGATGGATTTTTTATTGGATTGTCATATCAATGAAACATATTTGCCCCACAATGGCCTTCATCCAGATCGGCATCAGCTTGACCTACTCTGGGTAGCTCCATCGAAATAAATGACATACCTGTTTTTCCGGCTGGACTGTCAGGTGTTATTTCTTCAAAATCAAATCACCTGCCCTGTTATCTTGGCCTTATAGAATAATCTGATGCAACTACCTAAGTCCGTTCAGGACAATCTTTATTTTCTCCTTGCTGAAACCCAGTCGCAAGTTAATAACCTTCAAGTCCTGCTGGAAACAGCCTCTGCGACAGTTGGTCAACGTATTTCAGACCGTCAGGGTTATACCTATAACCTTAAGATGCGGGTCCATGATGGCTGTATCGATGCACTGCGTTATGGCAAAAAAGGCGATTTGAATATCTTCTCACTGCGTGCAGCAGAGGCCATAGCCTCTGATCTGGAACGTATCACCGACATTTGTCACGACTGTGTGAAAATGATGGCCAATCTATCCAGCAATGATGCTCTGAAAAAACGCGAAAGTGCTGCACTTCTTTCTGAAATTGATCGCGGCATTACCATGATCGAAGAAGCCATCGATCAGGATGATACAAAACTGGTTTTGAAAATTGGTGATATTGAGCGCAAGCTTGATCGTGTTTATGAAACAATGTTCAAAAGCCACGTCAAAGAAATGCGTAAAGCCAAACGCCCGGAAGATACCATGACTTCTTTGTTTATCGCACAGCGTATCGAGGAAATGGGCGATGTCTTATTGAGTATTTCAGAATCAATCATGTCGGCCAAATTAGGCCAGCCCATGCATATTGATCGCTTTCGCTCACTGAAATCAGCCCTTTCTGATCTCGGTCTCATTGATGCAGAGGTCGAAACCATTGCAGAAACAAAATCAGGCAGTGCGATTGCGGGCATTTCAGCAGCCGATGATGAGCAGGACGGTTATATCGCTATTTTCAAAGATGGCAAAAAACACAAATTGAAGGAAGAACGAGAAAGTGTAGAAAGCTGGCATGAGATTTTTCCGGGCTTAGCGCCGCAAATTCTATCTTACAATAAACAAGGTAAAAACGCTTCCTTGCTGATTGAACATTTACCGGGGCAGACATTTGAGCAAGTCCTGATTGAGGGTAATCAAGACAGTTTAGACAAAGCAATCAAAAAACTCGCAAAGACTCTAAAGGCCGTATGGGGTGAAACCCGCAACAAAAAGAAAGTTGCAGCTGAGCATATGGGCCAATTGCAAAAGCGCCTGAAAAACGTGATTGAGGTGCATCCTGAATTTAATCGTGATGACCAAAGGATGGGGACCCTCAAGATCCCTTCTTTGGATCATCTGATTGAGCAAGCAGCAGAGGTGGAGAAACGATTGGAGGCACCATTTTCAGTCTATATCCACGGCGACTTTAATCTGGATAATATTATTTTTGACGAAGATAATAAAAAGATACGATTTATCGATCTGCACCGGTCCTGTTATCAGGATTACACGCAAGATATCTCTGTTTTTATGGTGTCCAATTATCGTTTGCAGGTTCTCGATACTCAGACACGTAAGCGCATCAAACAGAGTGCTCTGTCGCTCTATACCTTTGCCAAGGATTACGCCGACAAAAACAAAGATACGACCTTTGAATTGCGCCTGGCCTTAGGGTTAGCGCGATCCTTTATCACCTCCACCCGTTTCATTCTGGATAAACAGCTGGCAAACGATATGTTTCTGCGTGCTGTTTATATTCTGGAACGGATCAGCAAATGCAAAGCCAAAAAAGATAAAGACTTCCGCCTACCAGTTGAGGAGCTATTTTCATGAGCAAACCCAAAATCGCAGTCATGGGCATTCCCGGTAAATGGTCGAGCGAAGTGCTGGCTGACCGTTTAGAAGCTAAAACAGGTTTTCGCTTGGTGATTGATATGAAAGATGTCAGTGCAGACCTTGAAAGCGGTGAGTTAAGCGCTAATGGGGTTAACCTCTGTGAACTTGACGCAATTGTTGTGAAAAAAATCAGCCAAATATACAGTCCGGCAACGCTTGATCGCATTGAGCTTCTGCGATTGGCAGAAAGTAAAGGCCTGCGCGTTTTTTCAAAACCTGAAACCATCATCAGAATGATTGACAGGCTTGGCTGCACCATGACCCTGTCAAACGGCCAAATCCCCATGCCAAAGACCCGCATTACCGAATGTGCGAAATATGCCCTGCAAACTGTGCAAGATTTTGGCGCTGCCGTGTTCAAGCCCCTTTATTCAACAAAAGCGCAAGGCATGTGTATCATCGAAGCCAACCAGCCCCATGATCGCATCTATGAAAAGATCGAAGAATTTAAAAATGATAACCCGGTCATGTATATCCAGCAAAAACTGGATTTGCCCGGGCGTGATTACGGTATGGTTTTCTTAGGCGGGCGATATCTGGGCACCTATGCCCGTGTTTCCCAAAACGACAGCTGGAACACCACCATCAAAAGCGGTGGTAAATATGCCTTGCACGAACCACCCCAAAGCACCATTGATCTGGCTTCAAAAGCCCAGCAACTTTTCAATATGGATTTCACGACTGTGGATGTGGCTGATACTGAAGACGGCCCCATTGTTTTTGAAGTCTCTGCCTTTGGCGGTTTTAAAGGGGCCTTAGAAGGCATTGGCATTGATGCAGCTGATCTTTATGCCGATTACATCTTAAATGAGGTGGCAAAATGAAGACCGCAAGACAAGCTGCAGAAAGACTGATGGAAGGTCACAATGTGACGGAAGGCGAAGTCCTCCTTGATCTTGAGGGTTATAAAATTTCAGTAAAATCCAATTGTGAAAAACTGTTGGAAAAGCTGGGTGTATATTTTGCTCATACTCTAGGCCACGGTTCGGCAGATTGTCAGGTGGTCGCTTTGGATGGGCCGTCACCCAAAATGGGGATAAACTTCACCGACTGGAAGCGCGAGGCGGGTAAAACCGGGCGTAAAGATGCTTTTTATGATTTAGAAGATGCGCGTTTAATTCATAAGGTTCGCACTGGTATGGTCTTCCTTCAAAGCCAAGACTATCTCATTGCATCTGGTCCCAGTTTGAGTAATGACAACCAGATTATCAATTATATCAACGCCCAATATATGAACCATCTGCAACATAATGAGGCCTTGATTTGCCATGCTGCTGGATTGGTTGCTAATGGAAAAGCCCTTGGCATGGCGGGGTTCTCAGGTGGCGGTAAGTCCACATTGATGCTGCATATTTTAGCACATGATGGGGTAAGCTATTTGACCAATGATCGATTATTTGTTCAGGGAAAAAATGCGCAAGGCATTCCCAAATTGCCCCGGATTAATCCCGGCACCATGCTCCATGATGAAAACCTGATAGCATTGTTACCTGATGAAAGATGTGCGGAACTGAAAAACCTGCCTGCTCATGAGCTTTGGGATCTTGAAGAAAAATATGACGTGTTTGTCGATGATGTTTATGGCGAAGGTAAAATCGTCTCCCAAGCGCCTTTAGATGATTTTTTAATTCTGAACTGGAAACGTGACAGTCTTGAGCCTTGCAAGATTGAACAGGTTGATCTCACACAACACCAAGATTTGTTAGCTGCAATTATGAAATCGCCGGGACCGTTTTATCAATATTCAGATGGAACATTTTTTAATGACGATACTGAACTTGAAAGTGCCCCCTACATATCGGCCCTAAAAGATATTAAAATCTATGAGGCCAGCGGCAAGGTAGACTTTGAGTTTGCCACGTCTTACTGCCTAGAAACTCTCTTGAAGTAATGGATTGATAGTTATGACAAGGGACCTGTTAATTTTACGACACGGTGAAACTAAACTGAACCACCCAAACGGTGATTTCGCACGTGAGCTGAAAAATAAGGGAAAACGGCGTGCACAACGTCTTGGCGTATGGTTGGATGAACATGACTTGAAGCCGGACTTTATTTTAACATCACCTGCAGAACGCGCCCATACAACAGCGCATAAATGCTGTAAATCAGCAGGATTAGGCACCAAAATCATTCAAGAAGAACGCAGCCTTTATAATGCAGCACCAATTGAGGTGATGAGTGAAATTTCTAAAATATCGGATGACGTGCAGCGCTTGATGGTTGTTGGACATAACCCGGGCCTATCCATGCTTGTGGCCAACCTCAGTCAAAAATATGTCCCGATGGACCCAGGCATGTTGGTTCTTTTGCGCTTTGAGGGGAGCTGGCGTGACCTGAGCCATGCAGATTGCATTCAAGTGATTAGTCCTCACAGCTTACCCAAAACCTTTCCCTTTGTTACAGCTGAGGGCAAAACCCAAGAACGTGTTCGCCCTGCCTATTATTATCGTCAGTCTTGTGTCGTGCCTTATCGTATGATGCAAAATGGTGAGCCTGAAATTCTAATTATCTCTTCAAGTGCCCATAAACATTGGGTGGTGCCAAAGGGCATTCATGAGCCCGGCATGAGCGCACGTGAAAGTGCCGCACAAGAAGCCTTGGAAGAGGCTGGCATTAAGGGCAAAGTCCATGATCATGAACTTGGGCGCTATAGTTACGAAAAGTGGCAAGCCACCTGCACTGTGTCTGTTTATCCCATGGAAGTTACAGACGAGCTTTCTAAAGAAGAATGGGAAGAAAGCCATCGTCTGCGTCGCTGGGTATCGCTTCCTTCTGCCCTTGAATTGATCGGCAATGAGAAGTTAGCCGCTGTTGTGGAAAAGTTACACGCTTATTTGGCGGAGAAGCGGGCATGAGCCAACGTATTGCTGTTCTCATTCGTCATGGTGACTATCACCAGCTTGCTGATACGCCCAGCGCATTTCAACCTTTTGCGCTCAATGAAGATGGCTTTAAGCAAGCTCATGGGGCTGTGGCAAAGCTTGAAAAAATGGCACAAGAAGAAAATTGGATATTTGATCCGGAAATTCATTCTTCCAACCTGTTGCGGGCTTGGCAAACCGCAGATGTGATCTGCACTGAAATGCCTGCGTTTTCGTGCGTGCAGGGGTTTGATGATTTGGCAGAACGCGGTGTGGGAAGTGCGGCGAATTTAACAGTCTCTCAAATTGAGGACATTTTAGAACAAGACCCGCGTTTTGAAAGCCCCCCATCAAATTGGAAATCAAATTCTCATTATCGCCTGCCTTTGCAAGGTGCAGAATCCTTGATGGATGCGGGAAAACGTGTGGCTGGTCATATTCAGCAATCCATCAATCAGCTTAAGGTGCCTGAAGGCAAGAACATCGCCAAAGTCTTTGTGGCCCATGGGGCTGCCTTTCGCCATGCTGCACATATATTGGGTGTGTTGGCCTTTGATGACATTGCCAAACTGAGCATGTATCACGCCGACCCCGTCGCCTTGGCCTATGATGATGACAAAGGTTGGTGGCATCTCTGTGGGGACTGGAAACTACGTCAACCTAAAGAAGACTATAAGGATTAAGCCATGAGAACCATAAAAGCAGCGCATCATATACCGCGTTATCATGGCAAGTCATGGTTATCAGTCGGTTTGCCAAGAAAAGTAAAAGACTGGAGCAGCGGCAAGGATAAATCCATTGCAACCGATTGTACGGATGAGAAAAGTCTCAGTCGCACTTTGAAAGATCTGAACGCTAAAAATGCCTGGGTCTGGCCAAAGCGCAAGCATTTCTTTTTTTCAGACTTACATGGTGACCCGGATGCGTTTGCAGCCTCTTTGGTTTCCTCAGGCGGTGTGAAGAAAACCGGGCCGAAGGCTTGTGATTTTATTTTGAGTGAGCAAGGCAAGAAAGCCAACTTCATTATTGGCGGGGATTGTTTTGATAAAGGGCCAAGCAGCCTGAATTTGCTCCGCACCATCCATCATTTAAAAAAACAAGGCGCCCGCGTTCGGGTATTAGCAGGCAATCACGATGTCCGCGTATTGTTTGGCATGGTATCTGTTGGGCGCAAACAGGAAACAACGAATGAGCATTTTTTCATTCGTACCGGACAAAAAATCATTCCGTTACTAAAAGAAGTTTGGGACGAGTATCTGGAGGGCAAAAAAAGCCTGAAAGATGTGCCGAGCAAAAAAAAGTGCCGTGAACTGCTTTATCCACACGCTGAGTGGTTTGAGGAATTCCCAAAGCTTGCGCAAGGGCAGTTGAACTCTCATCAGATCGAGCGAGAACTTAGCCGTATTCATAAAAAAAATGATAGCTTTGAAGCAAAGTGTGAAAAGGCTGGACTAGATTTGCGCAAAGTCTACGCGGCTGTTCAAAAATGGAAAGAATTGTTTTTAGAACCTGAAGGAGAATTCTATTGGTTCTTCAAACAGATGCGTTTGACGTTTAAGGCGGGTTCATTTTTATTCATTCATGCCGGGCTTGATAATGTTGTGGCAAAGCAATTGTCGATCAGCGGTACCCGCGATCTAAACCGGCGTTTTCGTCACGCTTTAAAAGGCGATCCGTATGACTTTTATTACAGTCCCCTTTGTAACACCATTCGCACAAAATACCGAAAAAGCGATCACCCCTTTACCAACGCAGGCGCACGTCATGTGCGTCGCTGTGGCATCAGTGCGCTGATCCATGGCCATCGTAATTTGCATTATGGGCAGCGCATTGCCCTGCGCTCCAATGTGTTGAATTTTGAATGTGACACCACCTTGGACAGCTCCTCTCGTGTGAATGAAAAAGTCCGGGGCCGCGGGGCTGCGGTGACAATCCTTGACCCCAAGGGTTATATTCTCGGGATATCAAGTGATTATCCCCATATCAAAGTCTTCCATCCCCAAAAAACGCTGTCTGCGTTGCAGGCACAAGAGAAACAGAAAAAGGTATCGCGATGAAATCCAATACACGCTTCAGACATGAATCTCTACAGGATCAAAAGTCGATCGTTAGTCTGCTTGAATCCATCTCTTCAGGCTTGGCAAAAGGAAAAATCTCGCTTGAGGATGAAAAAGGCGAGTTAATCATGAGCCCTCAAGGGCTACTTAGGTTCAAAGTTTCCGCAAATAAAGATGACGGCCAGAACAAACTAAATATCCGCATCTCATGGCAGGATGACCCAAACCTGAGTGAAGAAAGAAACTTGAAAATAAGTGATTGAGGAAAGGCCAGATCACATTCAACGCCATGAAGAAAACTTCACTGCGTGATATGTTTACAGGCATGCCTCTTATTGGGCATAGCAAAACATATTAATGAGATATGTTTTAAATCAATGAAACCTGATCATTGAGCACCACAGTCGCCGTACCATCATTACTTTGATAGACAGAATAGCTTTCAGAGGTTGATCCATCCAAAACAAGTGATACATCTGTTGTGGTATCACTCCAAACCCCGTTCGCGGTGAGCGTATCGCCCGCATTACCGTCAATGATCAAAAGGTTATCTGTTACGGCATAATTTGTGCCTGCCATAAAGCCGTTTGCACCTTCATTGATGGCGAGGATATCGCTGATGTCGAATGCCAAAGAATTATTACCTGAGCCTGTCAAGTCAATGGCCTCAAGGTTTATGCAAACCGTATCTACAATAGTGGACAGGTCGAGGCTTTCGCCTGCCGCTTTGAAGGAAAGAATCTCATTGTCAGCACCACCGTTCACCGTGGTGATATCTTCTGCATCATAGATCAGAGTATCGTTGCCAGAACCGCCCGAGAGGATGTCATTGCCCGCATGGGCCCATACGATATTGTTACCATTCCCTGTATAAATGACATCATCACCTGCTCGAGTACCAAAATTGTTACCAGTATCATCGCCTCTCAAAATGTCATTGAAACTGGTTGCATGTATATATTCAATGCCAGTAATGACATCACTGCCCATTTCAGCACTGATGAATTGGGCAACCCCAGCCTTACTTGCATCAACAGAGATCCCCATCGTAGTCCCGGCAATATGATAGGCTAGCTCATCAAAACCATCACCGCCATCATAGATATATTCACCGAGCTGAAAGCTAAATGACAGCTTTAGTCGATATATTTCTTTTCATAGGTCCTCCCCAAACGATCTATCACTCAAATGCGAAGAGACATCTCCCTAAGTTATTCGCATTCCTTTCAATGTCGGACCAGGTTCAAGCCCTCGATCACCTGGTCCGGCATTTTTTATGATAATGTGGGTAACTCAGCGCCTTCTAAAAAAGCGCGCACAGCTTCGACGGTTTCACCGTAAAAGACCTCATAGGTCTCTTTGGTGACATAGCCCACATGGGGGGTGAGGATGCAGTTTGGTGTGGTGCGCAAAGGATGCTCGACGGGCAAAGGCTCAATATCATAAACATCCAGACCTGCGCCTGCGATTTCTTCTGCCCTTAATGCTTTGATCAAAGCGTCCGTATCAATGATTGGTGCGCGCGATGTATTGATCAGATAGGCTGTCTTTTTCATCAGGGATAATTCATCTTTGCCAATAAGATGTTTAATCGCAGGACTGTATTTCATATGTATGGAAATAATATCAGCCTGTTTAAATAGCTCCTCTTTCTCCACCCGTGTTGCGCCTTGTTCATGGGCTTGTTCATCGCTCATGTTTCGGCTCCAGGCAATGACATTCATGCCAAAGGCCTTGCCGATATGGGCAACCTGAGTTCCCATGCGCCCCAATCCGATGATGCCAAGTGTTTTACCGCGCACATCACAGCCCAACCCGGTTTGCCAGCCGCCTTCGCGGATATTTTGAAACTGTGAGGGGATTTGGCGGGTTAAGGATAGGATCAGTCCCCATGTCAGTTCTGCGGTTGCATGGCCGGGCGAACGTGTGCCACAAACCGTGACCT
>NZ_FLYE01000016.1 GCF_900093605.1 Candidatus Terasakiella magnetica | reverse complement strand
CCGAGGTCGAAGCCGTCTCATTTGAGGCGGCTTCTTCTATTTTATGCTCAGTGTAATCTTCTACAAGTGCTGCAAAACTGCCCTCTAACATGATTTTAAGTGTCTTGTAATCCTCATCCGGGTAGCAGGTGATTTCTTTAATCTGTTTACGGATTGGTTCTGCAAACCCACTATCTGGATATTCTTTGCTGTTAACCAAGGTCAGCATGTTATCCATATGCAAACGGTAAACTTCTTCCAGAACTTCTGCTGAAGGAATTTCTTCAACTTGAGTTTGGATGTCTTCCAGTTCTTCCTGCAATTTGACTTTTTCTTTGTCCAACTGCTTTGAACGTTCCACAATCTGCTCTGTCATCATTCCAGCTTCAACAGCTGCAATCAATTTAGACTGCTTATTCTCAATCTCTTTAATACGTGCCCTAAGAACACTTTTATCAACAGTCTGACCTTCCCTAACATCACGTATAGCCTGTTCATATTTAGAGACAGCATTTTTAATGACTTCTGGTGCAAGCATTTTATGCTTCAGGGCATCCAGAATATGTTTTTCGAATGTCTTGCGTTTAACAGAAACCTTGTTCTTACAGATGCCTTTCTTACGGGCATTGTTACAGCCATAACTATCGCCACCAATCATGACGAATGGACTTCCGCATTCTCCGCATTTGATAAGGCCAGATAGAAGGTGTTTAGTGCGATGGGCACGATTTAAGGCATTTCCGTTTTCATCCTTTGACATTTCCTTTGTCATGGATTGCTGGCGGTCTTTAACCTGCTGCCAGAGCTCGTCTGAGATAATACGAAGTTCAGGAACTTCATAGGTTTCCCACTTACTTTCAGGATTTGGTTTAGCGACTTTCTTTCCGGTTTTAGGGTTCTTTATATAAGAACACTTATTCCAGACCAATTGGCCCCTATAGAGGTCATTGTTAAGAAGGCCTGTTCCTCGTTTTACCTGGCCTCGGATAGTCGTGTCCTGCCAATCTCGGTTGCTTGGCCCAGGGATGCCTTCTTCATTTAAAGTGGCTGCAATTTTGCGTGGTGACATACCGTTTAAATATGAAGTGAAAATACGTTTAACGATTTCAGCTTCGTAAGGTTCGATTTCTCGTTCGCCTTTTTCACCATCAGGCTTTTGCTTATAACCATATGCGATACCACCAGCACTTAAGCCCTCTAAAACTTTGCCACGTTGCCCACGGATGGTTTTGACTCTGATTTCTTCCAGCTGGTTTTGAGCAATACCACCCATGATGCCGATTATCAGTGATGATAGTTCACCATTTGAAACTGTGTGGAGTTTGATACCCAAGAAATTGAATTCATCATTAAGTGATGAGACGTCTGCCAAGTTACGAGCAAACCGGTCTACAGATTCAGCAACAACGATATCGAACTTATTGTTATCTGCATCGGCTTTTAGATTTTGAAAGCCTTTACGCCCATGGATTGATGAACCAGATACGGCAGCATCTTCGTAGGTTCCAACAAGGTCAAAGCCTTTTGACTTAATATAGCGACGACAACTTTCCAGTTGGTCTTCGATAGATTGTGCGCGTTGTAATTCCGATGAATACCTCGCGTATACGGCTGCTCTGACCATGATTCTGTCTCCTTATGTTGTAAACATTATACTAAAAGGAGATTCACGTTCCTAGCTAATTATTCAATTAAAACAAGCTGTTATAAAATATTCCATAGAGGGAATATTTCTAATAATTAAATTTTGTAGGATTTAAAGGTGTGGTTAACGCATAAATGACAAAGACCCGCCAGATTGAGCGGGTCTCTTTCTATTTTATATATGAAAAATGTTTATGTATTTGAGCAACTAATTTTTCAAATGCGGCATATTTGCTTAAAAACATATACAGGGTGCCGAAATGACGAATAATCCATTTTAAGCCCGATACAACAACAAAAGCCTTCCCCATGAGCGCCAGGTTTCCAACAAGTCATTTATGGCTTCTAAGGATAAGTTCTGGGCCCCATCAAATGTCTGCTTACGCAATTTGTGTAAACTTATTGGTTTTTTTGGGCATCTAGCCAGCATTTGATTGCGAACTCGTGTTTCTTCATCTTTCCAACAATCTTTACCGTTTTTGTCGACGGATTTGAAATAAGTCATCAGTTCCATATCTTCATTTAATAGGTCAATGCGCTTTTGATTAAGGCGGGATGTCTTTTCCAAAGACTTAGCCTGAATAATAACTCGTACAGCCTTTAGGAACTTTGTTCGCTTGCTTTGTTTATATGACTGTGAGAGATGGATGGCGAAAGCATCACGAGAGCCATACGTGTTAAGTACGGCCCCCATGTTGAAATCATTTTCTGATATAACGTGTTTCCTCATAGACCCGGTCCTCCATAAACAGGTGCGCTGACATCAAATGGTGGATTGGTAACCGGTGTGGCAATGCCCAATTCCTCCATCAAATGTTCAGGTAGGTCTGCAGCGGCTGCTAAGTCAGCGTCACTGGTTAACTCAGGTGCGTATTCCATGATGTAATCAGAAATCTTTTGAGCATCTGAAGCAGCTCGGAAAATCTCATTTTTGTCTTCCTTGAGAATTTCTGCCCAGTTCTCTACATAAGAAGCATGTTGTGAAAAATCAGGTTCAATACCCAGCTCCATTGATAGAAAGACGGATGCAAGTTCTGCACGGAGTTCTTCCCTTGCATATTGCGGGTCACCAAACTTCCCAAATTGTCGGTCTAATCTGTCCTTGTGACCTGTCCAATGACCGAGCTCATGAAGGGCTGTAGAACTCCAACCAATATCAGTTTTGAAAGCGCCCTCAGGCGGCATTTGGATCCTGTCATTAACAGGGTCATAGAAAGCACGATTGCCACCAATACCTAATTGAGCACCTGATGCATCCAGCATTGCTTTAACGCGCAACGGTTTTTGCCATTCAGGTTGTTGGATGGTATCAGGTTTATATTCTGGACAGCCTTCAATTTGCGAAGCATGAAAGAGAGGATACGTTTTTAACATCGGTATCTTTTTCTTGTCTTCTTCCCCCTCTTTCGGTTCAGCATTATCAACTTCAATTTTTTTGAAGAAATAGGCTGGCACAGACTTAGAGCCCTTGATGACTTTCCAGTTATTCGTCTGAACCTGATTAAATGTATAAAAGCGTGGGTCACCCGTTTCTATATAGCCAGGATGTCCCATCAATATAATTGTATTTAAATTACGGTAAGGGCGGTTGCTGCCCCCGTTTCGTGGCAAACTGAATCCTGCCAGACCGTCGTCCCATGGTTTGCGCCATGGAACTGTACCTTGCTCGATTTGACCTAAAATATGGTCTGTTGCTTCCTGTTTTATATCACGTTTTTTCTTATTCTCTTTACTCATATAAAATCCTCCTGCAGTTAAAGCGAATTGTTTGTAGTTGGAGCCGGGGTATTCGTTGGCTCTGGTGTTGGAATATTATCTGGGATATCCAATTCCTTCTTTAGGTGATCAGGCATGTCATAACCAACGACAGGGAAGGGTGGTTCCATTAACTGCGCCAATCTGAAAGCTCTCGATTTAAAATCTTCATCACCGAAAAATTCTATAGCTTCCCAGCCATGGGCACGGCCAGCATCCAACATTGCCTGAATGCTTTCATCAGTCGGTTTTCCGAAGATTTCAATGCGGTCACCAGTATCCTTGAAACTGATGTTGTCTGAGAAATGTATCCAGACAGCATCTTTACCAATCTCACCAGATAAGCCTAATTCTACCCAATGCTTTAATCTTTCTTCAGGTGTTGGCTGTTTGCCCTTTTTCTTCTTCTTTGGGCGAATGCCTCGTAGGTTCTGTTTATCTTCTTTCGTCATATTATTTACCTCCGTGATTATTGTTGATGACGTGTTTCCAGTTCTGATTTCTGCTTGCACAGATTCAACGGATGGAAGGTCCGATATATTTATGTCTGCAAACTTGGCTTTGACATCCGCTGCCTTCTTTTTCAGACGGCGAGAAATGGAATGCGGTGTGCCTTTCCAATCAACTATGATGATGCCTCGCTTGCCTTTGCAGACAGTTATGCGTTGAGTTTTGCAGGCTTCGATGAATGCATCACCGTTATCTGATTGTTCCCAGGATTCTCTGAGGATGACCTGGATTTCTTCTATAGTTACCCCGGTGCGGGATGCGGATTGCCAATCCTGATGTGTGGCTTTGCAAACAGGCCTGTCTTCATCTTCAGGGCGAGTGTGAACACCCATAACAGGTTTAAGGCTCCAACGTTCTTCCATCCTGCTTGAAACTTCTTCATGCTTGCGATAGTTCCATGACATGGACGCAGCTTTTAAGGTCTCAGGGTGAACCCGGTTCCAAACAATATGGCAGTGCTCTCTGCCTTTTTTGTTATGGATTACGATTGCTTTTTGATGACCGGTTAGGCCTAGTTCTGTTTCAAGTTCAGAAACAGCTTCCAACCATCGTTCATCTGTCATGCTTTTGGATTCATCAGCCGTAATGTTGATACTGGAATGATAAAGGCATTTGCGTGTTCTAGACCCTAAAGACAGAGTTCTCATTTCTTCAAGACTGTCGTGGAGATTTGTTGAGGACACTCCTTCCAATCTGAGAACTCTGACTTCTTCGTTCTCCGATGATAGCAAGTGATTTGCCAATTCTCGGGTGTTCGATTTTGTATGTCCGCGACTGCTTCCTTTAATGACCATCAGCTTGCCCTCCCAGCTGGATAAAGGGCATTTGAGATATCATCCCTAATGGCATGTAGGTCAGCCTGTATTTGATTTATTTTGTAACTGACAGGTGCGTTTCTGGTAACGTTTGAATGCCTGGCAATCTGATTGATGTTGGAACCAATCTTGCCGAGCTGCCCAAGTATCTGTGAGAGCTGCTGTCTGTCATATGTAGGCATCTTACGTGCCGGAAGCCTGACAGGTTTGACCGGTTCCGATACTTCCAGATCCAGATGACCTTGAATGATGCTTCGACTGTAGTCGTTTCTTGTTCTGTCTGTGGTGTCTCGGACTTTATCGAGTTTTGCAACTTCCTCGCCATTGAGCCTGAAGGAAATTACGAAGTCGCGAGATATAGGGGAACCCATATTGCAGGTTCCTTAAAGTTCGACTTCAACAGAATTACCGCCCATTGGGATAACTCGATTGACCTTTCGTGAAGAAAGATAGTTTTCATAATGATAGGCGAGACTGAAGACCTGTTCGCTGTCTTCACGAACGGAGCGGCTTAGGTGGATTAAGAAGTCTGCTAAGTGTTGATTGCCTTCCATGGTGTCGAATTTCTGTACTGCGATATCGACCGCTCTATTAAATAAGGCTGCGGCATATTCCACCTGGTCAATGTGAGCCTTGTTCATTTTGGAAGCTAAAACTTGGCAGAACTCAGGCTCTTTCATCATGAGTTCTGTTTCAATGGTTTCTATGTTTTGTTTGCTTAAACGGTCCCTTTCTCGATAATGCATTTTGATTAAACTCCTAAATTATATATTCATGTTATGGTCTTTTCTTCTGTAAGCTGGATTTAGAGATGACATTCGTCAGATTAAATCAATGCTTGGAAAATAATGGTAAAGATACCCGGTAACTAGCCCCGTAAACTTTGTTTGCATGGAAGGGCTCGCGAGGTGTCTTGGGCTTATACGTGTTACATATGTAGACGGCATAGGCCGCGCAATAGTTTATTTTAGAAAAATGAAATTTAATGCAAATGAGGGCAGATTATAGGTGTCGATTTAAGAATTATTGCTTCAAAAAATAAGAAGGGCTCAACGGGGATGTAATCACCTTGCGAGCGGTGTCAAAATGGAATTGTAGACGCCATGGCTTGCTTAATCTTATTGGAGCATTTTATGCAGAATATAGGAAGATATACTGTAAATTCGGGGCTAATGTATCGAGCTTAATGGGGAATGAATCACCTTGAAAGAGGCTTGCAACACTTGTGTTGAGGTTTGCACTAGTTCCGCGCAACCTGTTTTACAGTGTTTTAGGTTGAAATAGGTTGTGACAGGGTGTTTTAGGGTGAAATAACCTGTATCAGGCTGTGACAACTTGTTCTGAAGAGTTATTTCTGTTGTTTGTGGAAAAACGGAAATTAGTAAACTATGGCAGGAAGGGCTGGGTTTAGCCAAAGGCAGAAGTATCGCAGCGGGCATTTCTACAATTGTTAAACCTATCTATTCTAAGATTATCTTTTCAAAACTCAGCACACACAATATTATGTTATCGTGATGTTGTATTGAATTTTCACAGACAAATAGCAGGGGAATGATCGAATGTGGATGTTTAGGGTTCTTGTATTCGTAGTACTCTTTTTCTACACCGCCTCTATTGCTATTGCTGAGAATGAAAAGCCTTTAGTCATTGCTACATCAACTGGTCTGCACCCCTTTATGGGGAAGGATATAAATGGCAAACCATCAGGGATGTTGGTTGACCTTTGGAAACTTTGGGCAGAAAAGGCCAACCGTAAGATCGAATTTCGTATTTACAATTGGCAAGAATCTATTGAAGCAATCAAAAATGGCGAAGCTGACATCCATGCGGGAATGTTTGAGGGACAAGAACGAGGAAAAGTGATCGCGTTCTCAGGCCCCATCTATGATGTTTCATCATCTTTCTATGTTCGTGCAAATAGCGCTATTAATAAGATACCTTCTGACGGTTCTTCGTTTATACTGGGGGTACTTTCTGGATCATCACATGAAGAGAGAAGTGCCAGCCTTTATCCCCATCTTAAACTCGCTTCATTTCAAACACCTCAAGAGTTAGTTAAGGCCTTACTGGATAGTACTGTTGATATAGTAACTGCTGAGGATGGCTCGTTTATCCATATGACCAGTGTTTACGGTGCCAAAGGGAAAATTAAACGTCTAGAGGTGGACCGCTGGGTAGATGACATCCATGTCGGTGTATTAAAGACACGCGCTGATCTTTTAAATCTTGTTGAACAAGGATTACGGGCTATTAGTGCAAGTGACTATTCAGCTTTGGAAAAACGATGGTTGGATCAAGATGTGCGGGTTGCATTTCGAAGCAATGGAAAACCGTTATCTTTAACAGATTCAGAAAAAAATTGGCTTAGCAAGCAGGGTAAGATCACCGTAGGTATCATGGAAAACTGGGTTCCGTTTTCGTTTCAGTCTGAAACAGGACAAAGAGTCGGAATTTCAGCTTCGGTTTTTAATATTATAAATAAACTACTTGGAAACAAGTTGGTACTTAGACCTGGTGAATGGAAGACATTGTTAAACGATGTTAAGGACGGGAAAATAGATGCTGTCTTAGACATTACACCGCTCCCTAAGCGAGAGCCCTTCTACCATTTCACGACACCTTATCTAGAAACACGCCATGCAATTTTCGGAAGAAAGACAAAGGGGGGGGCTTTTGCATATCCTGATGTTTCTACTGCGACAATTGCTCTAGAACGAGGTTTTGGAAACGTCCAATTTTATCGCGATTTATATCCAGATATTAAAATAATTGAAGTGGATGATACTTTAGCCGCGTTACAATTTGTTGCCAAAGGTAAAGCTCAGTACTATATCGGAAATCGAATTGCTGGGATGTTTGCCGCAAATAAAGGCGGCATTGAAAATTTAGTCACACCGATTATAGCCGAAGACCGTGCCTCAATTCCTCTTAATATCGGGGTAAGAAAAGATGCGAGAATTTTGCGCGATATATTCCAAAAAGCCATCGAGACAATCACGCCCGAGCAAATGGATAATATCATTACTTCCTCAGTCGGAGGGAACTCTTCATCTGTTTTTGCAATAACAGATGAAGAAAGGGCGTGGCTCAATACAAAACCTAAAGCACGTATATTTATTGGCTCTTGGCAGCCCTATTTTTACATGGAAAACGGTCAGCCAAAAGGTCTTGGATATGAATATGTTCGACATATTCTTACTGCGCTGGGGGTAGATTACGACACCCGTCATATGACTTGGGCAGAGGGAATAGAAAATATAAAGTCATTGCAAGCAGTAGATATTTTACCGACAGCCGCTTTTTCTGAAGAGCGTGCAAAATATTTGAACTTCACGCCCGACTATACGTCTAGTCCGATGGTTATTGTCTCTAGAAAAAATAGTTCAGTCATAACGGACTTAGACGATCTTAAAGGCATGACAATCAGTGTCGAAAATGAGTTCATTATGCACCAGAGGCTACGTGCAGAACGACCTGATTTGAATCTGGCCACATACCCGACAACAACAAAAGCTCTTGAGGCGGTATCTCTTGGTCAAGCAGATGCCTATGTGGGAAACCTTGCAGCTGCAGGATATCTAATTGAGAAACAAGGTTTCGGAAACCTAAAAATCGCAGCACCAACTGGATATGATGTTAACAGTTGGGGAATAGCGATCCGTAAGGATTGGCCCGAGTTAACGTCTTTGATGTCTAAATACCTTGCTCAGATGTCTGATGAAGAACATAGCCAGCTTAGAAAGGCAGCATTAACTGTACGTTTTGAGCACGGAATTGACTGGAAGACAGTCATATATTGGGTAACAGGCCTCGCAATCGTTTTAGGAAGTGTTATTGCAGTCATTGTATATTGGAACCGCCGCCTTGGAAGTGAAGTTCAAGAGAGGAAGAAAGCTCAATTCGAACTCACAGGTGCACTAGATACCATTTCTCAAAGTATTGACTATGCTTCCAATATTCAGAAGGCAATCCTTCCTAATGATGCATTCCTAAAAGAAGACCTCAAAGACCATTTTGTGATCTGGGAACCAAGGGACGTCGTCGGTGGCGATTTGTACTGGTATCGCAGATGTGAAGGCGGCTTCATTCTTGTTTTGGCAGATTGTACAGGCCATGGCGTGCCAGGGGCTTTCATGACCATGTTGGCGACTGGCGCCTTAGACCGTGCATTGAGAGAACAAAAAAATGGTGACCCTGCAATATTGCTTTCCTATATGCACCGAAGCATACAATACTCGCTTGGTCAGGATCAGAAAGATGGAGCCTCAGACGATGGTCTGGAACTCGGTATTTGTAAGATAGAAGCCGACACAGGTGACCTGACATTTGCAGGTGCCCGCTTCTCATTGTTTAAAGTCACAGAACAAGAGTGTGAAGAGATAAAGGGTGATAAGAAAGGCATAGGCTATAGAGGGATCGCTTCAGACCAGACTTTTACCAATCAACCTGTTGTTACAGATATAGATGCAACTTTTGTTATGACGTCTGATGGTATTACTGATCAAATCGGGGGGGAGCGCAGACGTGGATTTGGAAAGAAACGTTTGAAAAAGCTTTTGCTGTCCGCTCAGGGCTATAAACTTGAAAAACAAAAAGGCCTAATCCTAGATGCTTTCAATGAACATCAGGGTGATGAACAACGCCGTGATGATGTTTCTATGATTGGTTTTAAGGTCCGTTGAGGGTCAACAACGGCCCAATATGCCGGTTTTAGACGTTGGTCCGCTTTACATTCGACAACAGAAATGTATTCGCCCTTAATATCGGTGGTGCTTTCTTCTGCCCATAGCC
>NZ_FLYE01000015.1 GCF_900093605.1 Candidatus Terasakiella magnetica | reverse complement strand
GCTGCAAAGACCAATCCTGGCTGCTTGAACTCACACGACTGTAACCAAATACTCTGCTCACCACATCACCTCATTCCAAAATATGTTTCCAAAAAGAAAATATCACCAAGACTTTTTGGACTAACTTAATGGACATAATATCATGGCCAAACCCAGTCTGGCCAATGGTTTCCAATAACTGTTCATTTTTTGGACTAATGATTTAGCTAAATACTTCTAGGAGGATTTTATGATGAATCTATATGACCAATACAAAGACCCAGCCACAGAACTCAAGAAGATGATACTGGTGAAAAAAGCTAAAGAGCTACATGCGTTTGTTCAAGCAAACCCAGAGATTGGGAAAATCCATTTGGATTTCACGGACAAGAAAGACAAAGCTCCAATCAAGCTGGAGACTAATATTCTCTTATAAAGGTAATTATAGTCACCCTGTTTTGGACCCGATGTCAGAGTATTTGTATCAGGCATCTGAGGGAGGAGACTCTAATTGTTATATAAAGGTATTTTAAGTCTCCTCTTTGGGAACGGGTTATTCTTCTTCATCGAAAGTGCCTCTACTGGCTTGTGTTCTAAGCGTACCTGCATTCCATTCTTTGACTTCACCAGATAGGTTTGGGACTTTACCCTCTGTAAGTCTTGCGGCAACATAATCCCACGTTGGTATTAACTCAGTTTCTGCAAGATACTGGTTTTGGATTTCCAATACTTTTTCTTTTAATGCTTTCTTTCTCGTGTTTCTGTTTTGTTTTGCAACCTCTCGCCCTTTACTTTGAACACTTGAAGCAATCCCTTTATGTCTTCCTTCTTTAACTGCTTTACGTACACCAACTGATATTTTTTTATTTATAGGGTTTCGAATACGTTCATGCCGTGCTCGATCAGCCCTGTCTATCCTTTGGTCTTTGTGCCATTTGAAATGTGAAATCAAAGCTCCTAGAACATGGTCTAATTGGTTCCCCCCACCTTTAATGGGATTAATTTCGCCCGTTAAAGACGTTACTTTATTAGTTTCATCATCATACTCGAGCTTTTCAAAATACTGTTTGTGTTGCCTTTTATATTTTTCAATTTTTTACCTGCTTCAGGTCGTACCCATGTTGATCCTTGCGTCATTAAATATTTGGGCAAAGGTAAGCAGACAACACGATATTGCTCTCCATTTCTTTTTATCGCTTCTGCTTTTCGTGCTTCATCAATGTATGCATTTAAGAAAGCAATACTGCTGTCATATACGCCTTCATCAGTATTGTTGGATTTCTCATAAGCATACTCCCGAAGCTCATAGTCTTTAGAGATATACCTATCGCTCACCATTGCATCAATCGTCTTGTGAACACGTTCCTTTTGGATTGCTAATGTTCGGCTTTGGCAAATAGCATCCTCAATTTTCATCTTTGAAGATGGTGAGATTATTATGCGTTCACGTTTCTGATTTGGGGTCGCTTCATTTTTTTCCAAACGAAGATCAGTTTTCTGCTTATCAGTTAAAGTTTCCCATTTGTGCTTGTTCAAATGAACCCAGTCCAAAACTTCAGGATGAACACCTTCGTCTCTACCAGTTAAATAAAATGCATAAAAAATGGTTTTCATAATACTCGATGACCTAAAGCAACTTCTAAACTGTAACGCAGTATTTTTGGCAGTTTCTCAACAAAAACGAAAAGAAACAAGGAGTTATTGCTGGGGTGTCTTCCAAAGGCCACCTCGTTTCATGAGACAACATAAGGGTCAACGCGGCGAACAACCGCACCGAAACAAACCAACCCAAAAGGACCTTTATTATGACTTATTTTGTTAAAGAAAACCACGCATCTACTACCGCAAGCATTTCCACCGCCGCACTTTCTATCAAACTCCAAGATGCCAAAGAGGCAATGATTGGGATGAACAACGCGGTTATTGCAATCATCAACGGTCAACACGCCGTAAGCCACGATGCGATGACTAAAGCTTATGACTTTGTTGTCGATTGCCTTAATGACGAATATGCCGCCAACGACCTTGATGGATATATGGATATCAAAGTTGGTGCCAACTCCGTAGCAGCTATCGGGCATTCCAATATTTGTTGGAACAAACCGAACTTGAAACGTCTAAAGGTGACAACAACGCCTTGGATAGTAATGCCGCAAAGAACCGCCGTTCAATCTGGGTCAAAGTTTTCCAAGATGCTTATGAAAAAGGCGTCTCGGTCAAAGATTTCACAGCGATGCTCATTGCCAACAACGGTGTTCGCCCTTGGTACAACGCCATCCTTAGTGCCAAAAAAATCGAGGATATGAAAGGCAAAGCTATCAATGACAATGATGGCGACAACAATGACGATGACGACGGTGTGAACCCCAAGCCTAAAGCACCGACGGCGCAAGACTTGGTGGACAACGCATCCCGTGTAGCACTTGTTGCCATTGACCCTAGCGTCTTTGCAGCATCGCCAAAAGCACAAGCCATCTTGCAAAAAATGGATGGGTACCTGTTCGTATCCGATGCGGACTCTAAAGATTGCATCGATTTCTTGGCGGCAAATGACTCACGTATCTCGTGAGTCAGCCTACCCAATTTTTATCTTTCAACGCATTTATTCATAGGAGATTTTATCATGCGTAACATTACATTCAACGACTCAAACCTCAAAGCCAACATCCCTGCCAACCTCAATGATAAAGACCTTGGTTTTTATAAATGGGTAGGAGGCAAAAAGACAAAAATCAATGATATCGCCCGTTTTGTCCCTACAAATATTAGTCACGTGATTGAGCCATTTGCGGGTGGTATGGCATTGTCAATCAACATTGCACGGCGTGGACTTGTTGACCCTAACAACTTTTATCTTGGGGATAATAACGATGAACTCATCAACTTCCTTGATTGCTTACGCATCCAAACCGAGGAGTTGGTAATACGTCTCTTGGATATCAATGCTAAGTATGGACTTGGTTGCCGGGAATTGTTCAAAAAAGCTGTTGATACTTTGAACGGGCAAGGGGCCGATATGGATAAAGCTATTGCATTTTATGTCTACAACCAACTGACTACATCATACAAACTAAGTGACGGTGATTATAAATATAACAATTTTGCACCAAGCTTGATTAATAATAATGATGGTCTTAAGCGTCACAACATCTTGAAACTACCCCTTTATGCTGACTTGATCCATCCGATGGACATTAAATGCCGTGATTATCGTGACACAATGGCCTTTGCTGGTGGCCTTGGGCTTGATGCCTTTATGTTGGTCGATTCACCATACCTTGATACTGAAAAAGCTAGTTATGGCGAACGTTGTGAAACGTTTGACTTTGACGAACTAGCTAAGTTGGTCCTGTCCTACAAAGACAAATGCAATATTATGGTAACCATTGATGATGACCCATCACACCTTGAACGTTTTGCCGGGCTTAAAATCTATCGCCGCGAGCATTATTACGGCACATCCAAGAAACTCAAAGGCGAGTGGTTGATGACAAACTATGATGTGCCTTGTGAGGAATATCTTTGTTCTTTGAACGGGTTTGAATTGGAACAAGCCGCATGATGGATAGCAATAATGATGTCGAGTTGGTGGGATTGAATCCCCACTGACCCGACATTTTTGCTTATACAAAGGTGACTATTATTCTCTTATAAAGGTATTTTTAGTCTCCCATCTGAGAACGGGTTATGTGGGACATGGCCAACTTGGTCAGGTGTTGCTCTGCCNTATGTTGGTCGATTCACCATACCTTGATACTGAAAAAGCTAGTTATGGCGAACGTTGTGAAACGTTTGACTTTGACGAACTAGCTAAGTTGGTCCTGTCCTACAAAGACAAATGCAATATTATGGTAACCATTGATGATGACCCATCACACCTTGAACGTTTTGCCGGGCTTAAAATCTATCGCCGCGAGCATTATTACGGCACATCCAAGAAACTCAAAGGCGAGTGGTTGATGACAAACTATGATGTGCCTTGTGAGGAATATCTTTGTTCTTTGAACGGGTTTGAATTGGAACAAGCCGCATGATGGATAGCAATAATGATGTCGAGTTGGTGGGATTGAATCCCCACTGACCCGACATTTTTGCTTATACAAAGGTGACTATTATTCTCTTATAAAGGTATTTTTAGTCTCCCATCTGAGAACGGGTTATGTGGGACATGGCCAACTTGGTCAGGTGTTGCTCTGCCGCTGAAGGCGAAAGTTCAGTCTCCAGCTTATTACTCTGAATATCATCTTGGCTGTACATCAAACCAATTAAGGCGGATTTAGCAGCGGATTTCTTTTTGTGCGCATCTTTCATCAGACGAATGCGTTTCAAACTTTTTAATGTCAGTTTGGGCTTGTCACCTGAGAACCTAATTCTCTTTTGCTCTGGATCATAATGAACTGAACCATCTGATGTAGCTGGTTGACCTATTATTTCATAAAGTTTCATATTTTGTTTTGAACTTAACTTATTTGAAAATGCGTCGCATTAACAGAGATGCTAAATGAAGTTCTGAACCTCCTTGCTATGTGTGTTTGGCTGTCTCTGAAGCGACTTCATCAAAATATATTCAGACAATCTCTTTGAATATCGTTTTGCTTCGTCTGACAATGGATTCTTATTCTTAACCATCTCCACACCGTCAGCTATTTGCACCAGCCGTGCAGCCAACGTGTTCATGGCTTCAATACTTGTCTCGTGGTCTGAGGCTTTGACCATGCTGTAATATCGTGGCGATTTCCTCAAAAACCTACTACTAAAATCCTCTTGAGATTGAACGATTTGATGCTTGCGTAAAAAATCATAGACCTCGTTTATTGTTATCATCTGTTGCTTCCCCTTAGCTTTGTTTCTCCTCTTATTTATCAAGCTGCGCTATATTTTTAGTATATTTTATGCAGCCCAAGTCCCGTATTTGCCTGATGCTAAATCTTGCTTGATCTTGCTGTAACGTTTCTTTTGGTGGTTATCGTAATCACACTCAATCATGTACTGCTCAAGGTCATGGGTTGGTATGCGGCCTCTAAAGTGAATTTGCCACATAGCATGGAAGAAGGCATTGTGTCGGTTGTCTCCGTCAGGGATCGCCCTGTAGGCGTTCATAGCCTCCTCAATAACCTCTTGTTGGTTACAAGGCTCGTTGTCGTTAGCTGTTTCCTTAGCCATCTTCCTAAATTCCTCAGATTCAATCCTTTGAAACAGTGGTTCAGGTGACGGCTGTGGCAGGATGCTGTTCTCAACCCAGAACGTTGGTTCAAGGGTTTGTCTTGGTACTTCGTTATAATCCTTGAAAAAAGACCAATCTGGATTATTAGTACAAGCACATGGTAAGTAGAACATGCTTGTAGGTGTCACCTTTGATAAATCAATCCCATGTATTGGGTTAGGCGTTAATCCACGCTGCTTCTGTTTAGCGGCTTGCTTACCGCTGACATAAAAGCGTGGCTTTCTCCCCTCACGTTTGGCATCAAGGTGTTCTTGATCTGGTGCCGATTGTTCAACCAAATGGATGATCGTCTGCACAATCTCCTTGTAGCTGTCCATCGACATAAACTTGGTGGTTGGGATGAATACCCTGTAATTACCGTCACTCCATGAATTGAATGTGACCATCCTTGTGTCAGGCAATATTTCTGCAAGTTCTTTGGGTGGTAACTCACCACCATCAAGGTCCAACCATATCCCCCAAGCCTTGACGAAATTCTCTAACCCCCGATTGGTATCTGGGGATGCTGTTTCGTCAAACTCAGTTGTGCTGATCAACAGGTTGGCGTGTTTGTCATGTAGCTTTCGTTTTGAAATATCTTCAAGCAGGTTGATGAATTCATCAACCTGACCAACATCGATATCAATAAGGTCTTCGGCTGATGATTTATATATACTTTCAAACAATGGGACCGCGATCTTACGCGTAGCTTCATTGGGCTTGAGCAAGCTGCTGTCATACTTTGCTCTCAGATCCCCAGCTTTTTTGCTCTGTGGACCAGCTTTTAACAAAGTTACCTGAACATCAATTGGGTCAACGTGTTCGCCGTTCACAATTTTATCTTCAAGCTGCTTTAACTTTTTAGTTCTGAGCTTGTTCTCTTTAGTAATGTCGGCGCGAGACTTGGTGCTTGATTTCGTTGGTCTGCCAGGTCGACGCTTCTCAATCGCTTTGGCACCAGTGATGATGTCCGACACTTCAGCCCCAGTGAATAAATCCTGTAAAAATAGTGCGGCGGGTTCATCACCAACAATGATCTTAACTTTCTCCGTTGCAGTTGGGTTTCTTAAGCTCGTTCGCATAATCGCTTGATAACAAGATTGGAAATACATGCTTTCCGTCACCGAATCACCATCTACACCCATCATCTCTAAAAACTTGAAATGTGTTGGTGTTGTATTCAAAGCACTCAAGACAACGGCTTGGTGAAGATGTTGGTATTCATTCAATCCATAAGGTGAATTGGGTAATTGTTCGCCGTTGTGCTTTGTTAAATCGGCGCGTACCCGATCCTCACGGTCTTTGTTGACCATATAAACAAAGCCTGTGTCATCAAACTCTGACTTAATCGCGGTTACAAGTAACTCCAGCGTGGTCAATTTAGCATCGCCGACTTCGTGTAAGCTGTCGCGTAGGTGTTTGCTCCATCTGTCTTTCAACAGGTATCGGATTTGAACCCTATCACCACAATCGTGCTTGTCATACCTTAAACCCTTGGTGATTTCTTCATGGGGTTCAAACTTGGCATCCCAAAGATAATACATCAGGCTGTCCTTCAAACATGCGCCCATGACCGTGATGGTCTTGAATTGATCTACATGCTTTGAATGATTACCGTCATCATCTAGGTATTCTTTTGCTTCCTGACTACCGAATATTGAAGGTCTCAAGATACTGAAGAACTGAAGCCCATAGGTGCCTCTGACACTGTCGCCGTTTAGCAATCGTTGATAGTTGCTGTCCAAACTATAAACATCATAATGACGGCTAATGATTTCTTTGGCGGTATCCGAGAACAAGCTGGCCACCTCATCCATATTCTTATTCTCAGCGTATGCCTTTAGCTTATGCCGAGAGTCCTCAGTGGCTTCAACAATACTGTGAGCCGCTGTAGCCTTCTTCAAGGTAAGGTGATTTGTAATCATCCTATGATGGTCTGGAACGTTTATCTGGTGGGCAGTTGAAGCAACTGGGATTTCATCCAGTATGCAGTGCCACATCCATCTCTTGGACCAGAACGGTATTTCAAGGAATGCCGCTTCGGTTATGAATAGGATATACCTGACTTGGTATCAATATTGTCCAAGTAGCCCATGATTGCCGATTTAACGGACTTGTTGGGAGTGCCGTCTTGATTGTTACCCAAGTGGTCTTGGTCAATCCGTAGTGCAGGAACCTTTGATTTTAGGCTCGACTGCGCGTCCTTTAAGCTATTCCATGCTTCTTCTATAAGGGCTTTGGACTTGAATACAATCACGGTGTTCTCGCGATTGTAGTGGGCTTTCTTAGCCGCCCATCTAATGGCTTGGTAGGTCTTTCCGCTACCTGCTAAAGCATCAACTATTTTTATTTCATACATTATACACTCCATGATTGAACATAGATGTATTTATACCTCGATACTAAAATATTAGCAAGTTAATAAGGTTTATTTTTTCTTTATAAACAAGCAGTTATTAAGTTGACTGTTTGACGGATAACACGGTAACGTAACACTACCTTGAATGGAATGTGAAGGGAGTTGCTACTAACCCGCATACATACAGGCAATTTGATTAAGGTGTGTGTGCACAATACAGAGACTAAAAAAATGAATGATTGGTATTCAAACTACCTAAAGGGTTTTTATAACCCGGAGAACAATCTTCAAGACATATTTGAAGATATAACTGGTGAAGAAGATTCTATATTCACCACAGACAAGGATGAATTCACCATTTACCTTGATACATGCGGAGGGCCAATTGGCGGCATGGAGTTAAAAGAACTTTCAAATATGGCTGAAGCATACTTCGTGCATGAATATTGGAATGAAGAAGCCGAGCTTTATAAAAAAGGCTGGTTTGAACAAGGGCAGCTAATTTGGACGGATGACTTTGACTGGGGATTAAGAGAAGCAATGATTGCTGCTGTACTAGACCGATACCCGGGCCAGCAGAACTTGATGTGGGTGCCTCAAAAGACCCTTGATGAATTGGATAGCCCAAACGGGTCTTATGTGTCCCATGATGCTGAAGAGCTAATATTTGATGGTTTTGAATTGAGGAACATCAGCAATGAAAGTGTTGTTCTAAGCTTTGAAAGCAAGAAAGAGTTAAATGACTTTACTTGTTACCTTAAACTTAATGATTACAGCTTTTGCCATCAGGCAGATGCTCAATATGCAATTGATTATTTAAATCAAGCTGTTGATGAAGATTGTCAGCCTCCGGTTTTTGTAAGTAAGCTTACGGCCTAATGCTGATGTGTAGGGAGGTCGCCATTGGGCCTCCCTTATTGTCATCTAAACATTTGCTCGAACAAATCTACAGCTAAGAGATGGTCGTATGGTCTGAAAATGCTCCTCAACCAGACATAAATAAGGGGTTTAGAATGTTGAGTTTAACTTCAGAGAATAGCCATAAGCAGCCCTATGAGCAGAAATTAATAAAGGGACCATACATTATAAGAAAAGCACTAAACAAATCAAAACCCAAAAGCGAAAATAGAAACATCGTCACGTCGGGTTTCATCTCCTTGATGTTCAAGTAAGGCTTGATGGATTGCTTCTTTCTGTTGTGTCATTTCCATGCCCTGAACATCAAGCAATAGTTTTTTCAATCGACGCTTTCCAAAGGCACGTCTACGTTCACCACCGATTTGATCATTTAATCCGTCGGAGGTCATATAAAAACGCTTGTTGTTCCCTATAGATATTTCATGTTGTTCATATTGTTGGTCAAAATCGATGCCACGATAGCCAATACCTTTTTTCGTAGGTTTGATAACTGAAACTTCATTATCCTCTACAATGAACAAATCAAACCGAGCACTTGAATAAATCATTTTATCCGTTTGGGTTGGGAAATAACAAACACCAAGCTCCATACCATCATCGGATGCTCCATTGTCTTTATCTTGTCCAAGGTTACTTTGAACCGTTTGGTGCACTTTATTGAGAAAAGCACTGACGTTGCCTTCATCTGTCTCTATCAGTGCTTTATCCATGGCTCCTGTGGTGATCAACGTCATAAATGCACCGGGAACGCCATGCCCTGTACAATCGCCAACACATAAAACAGTCCCTTCACCCCATTTATGGGCCCAGTAAATATCTCCACCAACAACGTCTCTTGGTTCCCAGAAAATGAAATATTCTTTGAAAAGTTTTATAAACAAATCTTGATCTGGAAGGATCGACTTCTGAATGTGGCTGGCATAATTAATGCTGGCCTCAATATGTTTCATCGCATCACTCAGTTCACCCTGAGCTTTCTTGCGTTCTGCGATCTCGTGGCCCATTTTTCGGTTCCAGATAGAGATCACAGCAATAATAATGACAGCCCCACCTATAATCGGTAAACCCCACATCAATATTGTTTCAAAATCGGTACCTATATTGACCCTAACGGCCATCCATTCATTTTGAATGCGTGTTCGCTCTTTTTCATCAATATTGTCGATGGCTTTGTTTAAGAGGGGAATGAGTTCGGGCCAGTCTTTACGCACCCCCATACTGAGATCAATCGTATATTCGGTTGCGGATGCAATTTTGATATTTTCGAGTTTAAGGCGATCTTTTTCATATGTAATGACAGCGAGGTTATCGAAGAAAGCATCAATTTCACCATTCTCCAACGCTTTCAAACCGGTTTCTACGCTTGCAATGGGTTCAATTAAAATGTCTGTATGATTTGTTTGTAAAAGGTGATGCGTATAATACCCTTCAATAACGCCAACCCTTTTACCTTTCAAATCTTTAAGACCACTAATGAACTTGGCTTTTTCCTGTGTTGCCAGAACTGTCGGGAAAGACAGATACGGCTTGGTGAAATTCATGAATTTCTTACGCTCTTCTGAAACCGCAACGCCGGGCAACATATCAACTTCGCTGCCATTTTCTAACGCTTTGATCGCTTCACCCCACGTTAAATGGTGTTGTGGGATCATTTCTAAATCAAGTCTTTTAGAAAGAGCCTGAATGTAGCCTGCTGCTAAGCCGCTATATTGTCCTGAGCCATCCACATACTCAAATGGCGGCCAAGCTGAATCCACACCTAAACGGATTGTGCGATGTTCTGCGATCCAATTTCGTTCTGCATCGTTTAATGCAATATGGTTTGAAGCCGATAGATCAATGCCTGTATGGGTGCTGATAATGCGATTTCTTTCTTTTGGAGAAATCGTAGCAAGCCCTTTATTTAAAATACTTTGTAACAAGGGCAAGTCATTTCGAATACCAAAGCGGAATCTACCTGAAGTACGGTTGTAATATCCAGCCGACTTAATATTCTTTAAAAGGTATTTTTGAATGAGGTAATTACTGACCAATTGATTACCCACATAAGCATCCACTTCTCCCGTAGAGAGCTTTTGGAGGGCTTGCAGTGTGGTTTCTACATAAACCAATTTGAATTCGGGGTAATCTCGGGCAAAGATTTCTGCGAAGGCAAAGCCTTTTTCAACAACGACTGTTTTGCCATTCAATGCTTGAATATCAACAACAGGAGGATGGTCTTTCGATGTGTAAATCGCTGAAAAATACTCTGTAAAGGCCTCAGTGAAAAAGAGGTACTTTTTTCTTTCTGGCGTTTCATTCAAACCGGGAGCAACGTCTATTTCTTTATTTTTGAGTTTATCCGTTAATTCTATCCAGGGCCCGAAAACGGGTGTCGTTTTCAGACCAACCTTTTCAGCCGTTGCTTTAATAAAATCAGCTAAGATACCCTTGTGTTTACCGGCATCATCACGCCATTCAAAGGGCGGCCAATCAGGTGTCGCTGCAATTGATATGACAGGATTTGATTTTATCCAATCGATTTCCTGTTGCGTAAGACCAACGTCTTTATTTTGCCTTGTGAAATAACGATCAGACGGGTTTGAGAACCAACGCGCTTCAATCTGTTCCAATTTTTCAATTGGAATGGAACTTAATCCATCATTCACGACTTTTAATAATGAAGGATTGTCTTTGCGAACACCTGCAAAGACGAGATTTTCAAATAAATTTTCCTGCCTTTTAATTGCACCGTTTAAACCGTATCTTGCAAATCCGGCTTCAATTGTAGGAACCTCTTCAACAATAGCATCAATTTCTCCCCTCATTAGAGAGAGAATGTATTCTGATCGATCATTCTGCTCTTGAAAATGAATGGCTGGATATTTTTCTTTCACAAATTCTGCTTGATAAGTGCCTTGTATAGCTCCAACTGAATGGCCTGATAATTTTTGAAGTGTTGTTTCATCAGCAAAATCGGATTTTGTAAATAGACCCGTTTGGATGGATTGAAACGGGGTGGAAAAAGACAACCACTGCTGCCTGTCTTCTGTTTTGAATAGGCCGAAGTGAATATCGGCTTCACCCGTTCGCAGATTGTTTAGTGTTTCACTCCATGATGATGGTTTGAATTCAATTTTCCGACCAGTAACCTTGGCCCATTCTTTCCAAATATCAATCATCAGACCTTGGGGAGACCCGTCAATTCCAATGGTTGAAAGAGGTGGATAATTACTGTCAATCGCAATGATGGTTGCATCCGCATTTTGCGAACGTTGACCGGTTGCCCATGTTCGTGAAATAAGAAGACGCTCATTGTTGGAAATGGCATTCATGCCATTGTTAATGGTCTCTAAAAGCCTCTTGTCACCTTTAGGCACACCGACATAGAAGTTATTCGAATAAAGCGGATTTAGTTTTTCGTATTTATAATTTGCCAGTAGCCCCGCTTTCCCAAGGTGAAATAAACCCGTGGGTGTATCTGCCGCCATGAGTTTTATTTCACCGGCGTTTAAGGCTGAAATAAGATCAGGATAATCCTCAAATTGAACAACAGAATTAGAACCTATTTTTTCTTGAAGCCAAGAGTCTACAAAGTCATCTTTTAAAACACCTACCCTGTAGGCTTTAAGCTCGGACAAGGTATCAGGAAAAGCGATACTGTTATGGTAGAAAACATGTGAATCTGCTTTTGAAATCGGAACGCCATAATCAACATAGCTATTTCGCTCATCATTGTAGAAAAGCCCCGCATGAGCATCCACTTTATTATGACGTATGCTTTCAAGTGTCTGGTTCCAAGGTGCAGCTTTAAAATTGACAATAATTCCTGTTTTTTGTGACCATAGCCTCCAATAATCAATAATAGGACCGTCAGCCTTGCCATTTGCATTGGTGAACTGGAAAGGGACACAATCAATGCAGTAAGTAACGTTTATTTCTTGTGTGGCATTTGATTGAGCTTGTGAATTGAAAAAGAGAAAACAAAAGACAATGAATAGACCAACTAATGTAAGACCTTTGAATTGAAAGATGTTTTTCTGCATTGTCTGTAACTCCTCGATTAGGAGAATATGTTACTCGAAAGAACTTCAATCATAAAGCTAATGTTAGATGCAAAAGCTAGCTCATTTAGATATTATTTTATACAGAGTAAAATCATCAAAAGAGTTTCCTCTTAGGGTCAAACTCGGACCTTTAAGTCTATTTTTAATGCTGGTCTGCTTCTCTATCAAAAGAAGAAATATTTCTAAACA
>NZ_FLYE01000014.1 GCF_900093605.1 Candidatus Terasakiella magnetica | reverse complement strand
AGCCAATAGCAGTCATTCACTAGGTAAACAAACCTTCCACCTGGACTTTAAATAAGTCACTAAATTTTATAAATTCTTCACTTAATGGATTGTCTTTGCGCCAGACCATAGCAATGTCACGATTAATATTGTTGTCTGTAATTTCTTTAGTACACAAATCCGTCCGTCCTTTAATTTCTGAAAGAACATATAATTCTGGGAAGAATGAAATGCCTGCACCCATGGCGACCATATGGCGAAGGGCATCTAGGCTTCCACCTTCGTAATCATAAAGAATTTCTGCGCCATAAGTGTCACAGATGGATTTCACTTGATCATGTAGATGATGACCTTGAGTTAATGTCAGAACCTCCTGTCCTTTGATGTCACTTCCTTTTAGGTAACAATGAGTAGACAGCATATGATCCCATGCCATCCCAACATATAAGCGTTCAGTGAAGATGATTTGACTTTGCAAGTTATTCGAAAGAAGCGGTAAGGGCGTTAGGGCGATGTCTAAGCTTCCGTTCTCAACAGAAGCCTGAATATTTTTTGGCATTTCCTCTTTTACAATGAACTTAAGATCGGGGAATTTTTGGTGAAGTTTTGGGACAATATGTGGAAGTAGGTAAGGGCCAATTGTTGGTGGCGTACCAAAACGGATGCGTCCTGACAGGGGATGGGAAGAACGTTCTGCGAATTCTTTAAAACCGTCGACGTCACTTAATATTTTACGCGCCCTTGCAATAAGTTCTTGTCCGACAGGTGTTGGAAAGACGCCTTTCTTGCTTCTTGTGAAAATTGTTACGCCCATACGCTGTTCAAGTTGCATAATTTGCGCACTGAGTGATGGCTGGGACACATGGACTCTTTCTGCAGCTTTTCGAAAGTGCCGCTCTTCATCTACAGAAATGATGTATTCCAGCTGTCTCAATGTAAGCATCAGAAAAATCCTTAATAGGTGTAAACTATCAAAATGAATATGAACAATATATTAGACGGTCTTGTAGCAGATGTGCACAATAGCCTCAAGTTCAAGGCTTAAAACATTAAATGATCGAAAGGACATTATAAAATGACAGATTACGTTTATATCCGAGTTCCGTTTTACATCCCTAAATATTGGGCGTTGAAAGGTCAGTATGATGATCGCCTATCACGGATTTTCAAACATCAAACCGGAGATGAAAAGAGTAAATAATCTGTCTGGTGTTTTTTTAGACATATACCCGAGTAAATAACTCAGTCATTCATAGTGATGGAATGAACCCATCCGAAAGGAGGTGTTTTTACAGAATTATCCCGGACCTCCCCGACAACTAGGTGGTCAGTTCTTGCCTTTACTGACCACCCACTTTTTAAGAAGGAAATGCCCATGTCTATTTTTACACAAAAAGTTACAAATGATGTCCTAAGTGTTACTCATAAATTTGTTAATTTTATTGAGGTCGGGACGCGTAATTCTGCACCTAAAAATAAGAAAATTCGTCAGCAGTATATGGAATGTGAACTCGCTTCATCTAGGTTGATCCTATACGCCAACAACTTGCTAAATAATCTTGCGTCAGGTCAAATGAGTAAAGACAAACGCTCATTCTATATAGATACAGCAAATGTGAATAAATGCTGTGAGGTTCTGGAAAAAAGTCCTCTCTATTACAAGCACCAAGTGTTTGCAGACATCGTAAATACGATTAAGCGATTGCAGCGCGTAAACCGCCCTCCAAAGGTCTCTCCTTTTGGCGGCCATAGTTTCTCATTGAGTGGCTAATTCATTTTCGAAAGGTGAAACAAATGAAGCAGATATTACATAATAAAGATATGCTGGGTGGCGTTTTGTTGATTACTGCTGCCGTTATGGCTCTATTGGCAAATAACTCATTCCTGTCAAACTGGTATGATAGTTTACTACATATTCCCGTGACATTTGCATTTGCAGAATTCACCTTATCCAAGCCTCTTCTCTTGTGGGTAAACGATGGCTTGATGGCTGTATTTTTCTTTCTGGTTGGTCTTGAGATAAAAAGAGAAATTGTTGAAGGGGAACTCTCCTCTTTTGATAAAGCGGCCCTTCCCGTGATTGCCGCGATCGGTGGCATGCTTATTCCTGCCTTAACATATTTGGCGGTAAATGCAGGTAACCCTATGAATATGAGTGGCTGGGCTATCCCTGCAGCAACTGATATTGCCTTTGCCCTTGGGGTTCTGGCCCTGCTCGGTCCATCTGTACCTGTTGCTCTAAAAGTTTTTTTATTAGGAATTGCGATCATTGATGATTTAGGCGCAATCGTTGCCATTGCCCTGTTCTATACAGAAAGCGTGTCAGTCGTATCGCTGGTTATTGGCATGACAGGTTTTGGTGCTCTCCTCGTAATGAATAAGATGGGCGTCAGAGCGTTAGCTCCCTACATTCTTATCGGTATTGCGGTTTGGTTAGGTGTTTTGAAATCAGGTGTCCATGCGACATTGGCAGGCGTGCTTGTAGCACTTACAGTTCCATTGAAAGAAAAGGACGGTTATTCACCGCTGAAAACACTTGAACATGGCTTACACCCTTGGGTCGCCTTCATGATTGTCCCTGTCTTTGCCTTCTTTAATGCAGGTGTATCATTTAAAGGAATTTCTATTGAAAGCGTACTTGCTCCTATACCACTTGGCATTGCTCTAGGACTGTTTGTCGGTAAGCAATTAGGTGTCTTTGTCTTCTCATGGGTTGCTGTAAAAGCCGGAATTTGTCGCCTGCCGAAAAATGTGAATTTTGCTAAAGTTTATGGGGTTGCCTGTCTCACAGGTATTGGTTTTACCATGAGTTTATTTATCGGAACCTTAGCCTTCAGTACAGATGAGCAACTCAATGCCGTGCGATTGGGCGTTATTCTGGGGTCCGTTTTATCAACAATCTTAGGGGTGGTTGTTTTGAAGAGAAGTCTGGTTGAATCAAAATTGACGGTCCCTAAAGGACATGCCTCAGCCAACGTTTAATATCATCAACTGTTCAAGAAAGGTTACGTGATGAAAAGATTTAAGAACATACTTGCGATTTACGACTTGGCGATCGGCTCAGATGAAACATTGCAACGTGCGATAACACTGGCTCGCCAAAATGAAGCACATCTTACAGTTTTGCATATTGTTGAACCAAAACAGGAAACAATGGATTTGCTGTTTGAACGCAGGAAATTGATGAACCGTCTATTTGATAATATGCCAGTTGATAAAAACCAATTTAATGTGCTGGTTAAGTACGGGGAAAGAGTCCATGAAATATTAGACTGCGTTTCCAACAATTCCATCGATTTAATTGTTGCACCAACCGAACGAAATAGCGGTTTTGAAACGCTTGTTGGTACTGACACAACTTCTGAGCTAATGCGAGCTACAGATACACCGATTTGGGTTGTACGCCCCGGCGGGAACCAATTTTATTGTAAAGTTGTTGCTGCTGTTAATGCTGGTAAAGATCATGCACTTGAATGTCAGGCTAATAAACGCATTCTTCAAATGGCATCCTCACTGGCAAAACGTGAGAATGCGGTATTGGATGTCTTGTATGTTTGGAACTTTGGGGTATCAGATGAACAGCGATTAACAAGTGAAATGCATGAAGATGCGAGATTAGAGCTGTTTCAATTATATAGATACACAGCTTTGGAAGAAGTGGTGAACGTAACGAAACATGTCCTTGGAGAACCATTTAATGCAACGCCTGTGGTTAGACAAGGTGATGTTGAAGATTGTATCTTAGATTATGTAAGCGAAACATCAGCAGACTTACTTGTCACGGAAGGCTCAGCCGGTAGCCCGATTATGAACGCGCTTCTTGGCAACAGAAGTCTGAGAATCCTGAATCAGGCCAATTGCTCTGTCCTTGTATCCAGACCCAGAGATTATTTGGACGAATGGACACATAAAATGAAGAGTTCTGACACTTATTCATATTCAAATCAAAAGGTTGATGCCTAATATGTTCTCAGGTGCAAGAAGGGTTTTGGTCCCCTTCTTGCACAGCATTCATACGAGGGCATTGTGTGACCATTGCAGTAAGGCTTGTCGTTGTCGGGGGCGACACGTCCAATCACCACATTCACAGTTTGCCTTAACTTGTGCCGCATGGCGTTTAAAAGCGCGCCAACGTTTAATTTGATGTGCATCAACACCGGGAATGCGTCGGCCCATATAGTATCTACAAAACCATTGAAACCATCCGCGTGGGTCTGGGTTTATAATCCAGCCTTTGCGTTTCCATTCATGCAAGGGTTGGCGGCTTTTAATCTCGAAGTAATTGAGCTCAGGGTTCGCAATATCAGCAAGCTTTGCATTCTCGAACCAATCCTGAGGAAACTCAGATCGGCAATCATTCAAGTACTTTCCTTCAAATACCCCCATTTCCAGCATCAGGGCAGGTGAGTAAAACGGATCAAACCCATCATCAAATGAACGCCCATAAGGGGCGACTATTTCATACTGATAGTCGTGCTGCATTTTATCGCTGACAACGACCATATCACCAATTTTATACATGATTCAAATATGCTTGTGATGTTAGAGAATGGAAATTATCTGGGAAGAATGGCTTCAACCTGTTTTTGAACTTTGGATGAGGATGGGGATGTGGTGGTTGCAAACCAATCCACAAGATTTCCATCACCATCAATTAGATATTTATGGAAATTCCACTTAGGGGCAGCAACAAAACCAAGTTCTTGTTTGGCCCATTTATAAAAAGGATGGGCCTCTTTTCCTTTTACAACTGTTTTCTCAGTCATTGGAAAATTAATGTTGAAGTTTACTTCACAAAATTCTTTGATTTCATTTTCAGTGCCAGGTTCCTGTTTACCAAAATCATTTGACGGAACGCCTAGAACAACCAATCCCTTATCACGATAGGTATCCCACAAGGCCTGAAGTCCATCATACTGTTTGGTGAAGCCACAAAAGGATGCCGTATTCACAACAAGGATAGCTTGCCCCTTGAATTTAGAAAGAGGCAAGTTTTCACCATCGATGGATTGAAAAGAAAAATCGTAAGCTGTCTTTGCATGTGCTGTTGTCATGACAAATCCCAAAGCTAAAAGTGAGAGGAGTAAGATACGCATATTCTTTCCTTCTAACTGTGGTTTCTCAATGCCATTTCATGAGGATGTGGTGAGAGATAAGTTTGTTGCAAGAGGTAGTTTTCATTAAAACGTCGCAACATATGACTGATCAAGGTCATGGGGACGCTTAGGGGAATAAAACCTTGGCGATAGCTGTCAATCGTATTGGCTAATTCTTGACGGCCTTCTTTGCTGAGATGATTCTTCAAATATCCGGCCATATGAGTAAGGGCATTATGATGGCGTCCTTTTGAGGCTTTGTTATTAATGCCCGTCATGAATGTTTTGAGATAGATCATGTGGAACTCTTCACGGGTATATGTTGCCATATTACCAACAACTCGGCCAAGCTCTCGATAGGTCTTTGGGCAATGTGCCATCAGAAGATATTTCTCGCGTGAATGGAACTCAATAACATCCTTGCGAGTCCAGTTTTCAAAGAAAAGATCTTTAACACGCCTGAATGCAAAAATACGTGTTATAAAGCTTTCCCGCAATACAGGATCACTTAACCGACCATCTTCTTCAACAGGTAGTTCAGGGAATTTATCCATAATGGCTTTGGCAAAAAGGCCTGTGCCACGGCGTTCTGCGGGTTGGTCATTCTTGTATATTTTAACTCTGAAGACACCACAGCTTGGGGAATTTTTTGTAAAGACAAAACCATCTAGATCAAGTTGGTCGAGTTGATCGCTCCAATCTTTGGCATAGGCGTTCATGGTCTCTGTATAATCTTCACCAGACTTCGGGGCACGCATTCTTACATTTTCATTTTCATCATATTCAAGTCGCACGGTTTCTCTTGGAATTCCCATGCCGATTGCCACTTCCGGGCAAGTTGGGAAGAAGCTTGCATATTCTGCAACCGTTGTGCGCAAGAAGTGATTTTGACAATGACCACCGTTGAAACGAACTTCCTGTCCCATAAGGCAGGCTGATACGCCGATATTTAATTTCTGATCCATAAGCTGAAACTCCAAAATAAAAACAAATCCAAATTGCCAAGGTGGTCGTATGAAGTTTGTACGCAGCATTAAAAGGTTTGGATCATGCGCTTCATTACTTTTCTTCTGTTGACCCTGTTTACAGGACCGACAATTGCTTCAGCGATTAATCCAATCTCACTATATGGAGAAAGGATTGAATTTGATGTGGTGCGTGAAGGTGAGGTTGTTGGAGAGCATATCACCCGGTTCCAACAGGTTGATGATGAACTGCGTGTTTCATCAAATATGAACATCGATATCTTTATTCTGTTTCTTCCTGTCTATTCCTTTGATTACAGAACCACTGAAAAATGGGTTGAAGGCAAGTTGGTGTCCTTGGATGTCAATGTCGTTGATGGATCAGATCATTTGTCTTTTAAGGCACAGCGCAAAGATGCTGCTTTGGAAATCCAACTAAAAGACCGCATCGCAGAGATCAATAAACCTGTTTTCACAACCAACCATTGGAATGCAAATGTTGTTAAAGATAATCAGGTTCTAAACACGCTTACTGGAAACCTGAATGCCGTGACCATTACCCCTAAAGGTGAGGAGGAAATCATTGTTTCCAATGGGTCACTCAACGCGCAGCGTTATGATTATTCAGGTGACTTAGAAGACACTTCTGTCTGGTATGACGAAATGGGGCGTTGGGTAAAGCTACGTTTCCTTGCGAGTGACGGATCAACCATCGAATATCGCTGTCGCACCTGTAAGGCCGGAGGAGCACAATGAAAAAGGTATGGATCACTGGTGGGGGCAGCGGCATTGGTAAAGCTTTGGCCTTGAGGCTCGTTGAAGAAAAATATCAGGTTTTTATCTCGGGTCGTAATATGGAAAAGCTAGTGTCCGTTGGATGGGGAACCATTCCTGTTCTTTGTGATATTACGAATACAAAAAATGTGAAGAATGCATTGGATGAAATTGGTCCAATTGATTTGGCTATTTTAAATGCGGGTACCTATGAACCAGGACCAACAATAAATACATCAATAGAAAATATGTACCATGCCATGGAGGTGAATTATTTTGGAACCGTAAACTGTATACAAGCTTTATTGCCTTATATGAAAAAACATGGAGGTCATCTTGCTGTTGTCGCATCGCTTGCAGGTTATCGTGGTCTCCCAAATGCATCTGGTTACGGGCCAAGTAAAGCAGCCGTGATTAACCTGTGTGAAAGTATGAAGGCAGAACTTTATGATACACAGATCAAGTTGCAGCTCATCAATCCGGGGTTTGTTAAAAGTCCGCTTACTGATAAAAATAGTTTTGACATGCCGTACTTGATGGAACCTGATGAAGCGGCAGCAGAAATTATCAAAGGGCTAAATTCAAATGCCTTTGAAATCGCTTTTCCTTCCCCATTTGTTAGGCAGATGAAAATTCTCAAATGGTTGCCAGACAGGTTCTATTTTCCCTTGATCAGAAAGCTTGTAAAATAATGAAATATATTGAACTTTTTGAAAAACTTACACCTGAAGCCATTGCCAATTGCGACGAGATCATCAATCCTGATATTCGTTTTAAAGACCCGTTTAATGATATTCGCGGTATTGACCTTTTCAAACGCATGATGTTCAAAACATTGGAAGATGTGCAGCAACCTCAATTCCATATTGTTGATCAGGCTTGTTCAGAAACACGTCATTATGTGCGCTGGGATTTTGAAGGTCGGGTTAAAGGTCTTGGTCTGTTGAACTTAACGGGCATGAGTGAGATTACATATGATGAAGACAAGCGCGTGATCGAACATATTGATCATTGGGATGCTTCAGAACAGCTTTATGAGAAACTTCCCGTGCTGGGTTGGCCCATCACCTGCATCAAGAAGCGTTTGCAGGTTTCGTAAAGAACAGGCTCACTTGACCAATATTTATGCCCCACTTGGTAACTTGGGCGCGGTTGATTAACACGTTGCCTTTTTGCAGGAACATCCAGTCATCAAACTTTACACGAAACGTTGAGTCACCAACTTTCAAATCCATATCATAGGCCCAATTCAGCGCATTGCCTGCTGCAATACCAGTTGCAGTCCCAACAACGTCATCTGCGCGTCCTTCATAGGTATTTTCGCCCTTTTGCTGAATGTACCAAATACGTTGATCTTTCTCACCATCGCTATAATCAAAACGCTCATCCAAGGTGAGCTGATTGCCTTCTACAGTGCCGTTGATCGCAATCTGAAACTGGCGCCGCACTGTTCCAAAACGATCTTCAAAAATACCCCAGGCCTGTGTCTGGCCTTTGAAATAATCAAACAGATCGAACTTGGGGTCAGTATTGGCGAAATCTTCAGGTTTCATAGAACTACATCCAGTTATACATAAACAGATGCCGATAATTACACTTAGGCGTTTCATATTCTTTTCTCCAACGCATGTTGTACGGCACGGTGCTTGTTATGTGTCAGTGGAAAGCCCCACATCAATAGAACTGCACCTATCTTTAATACGATGGGAAGCCCCGCGTAGATCACCATTAAAGCTGTTTTTGATGCGGGTGATCCGCTGGAGAGATCAAACAGATCAAGGATAGGAAATGCAATTCCAACCGCCAACCCAAGGGCCAATTTGGTTGCCATGCTCCAGTAAGAAAAAAGCGTGGCTAAACGTTCTTTATTGAAACGAAAACGATCCCAATCTGCGCAATCTGCTTGGATAGAAGGCGGTAAGGACAAGTCACTGCCTAAAGCTAAGCCAGTTAGCGCACATATAATCCCAAAGGCGATAACATCACCTATCCCCAGAAAAGGAACGCCTGCAAAGACAACACAAGCCCCTAACATGGAAATGCACCAGACCTTATGTTTGCTGAAACGTTTAGCGAGTGATAACCACAAGGGAATACCAAGGATTGCAAATAGAAAATAGACAAACAGCAGATTGGCTTTTGTTTCTTCTGTTGCCCCGAGAATGTAGGTGAGGAAAAGAGGCAAGCACACAGCCGGAAGACCATTGGCAAGCCCGTTTAAAAACCATGCACTTAACACTCTGAGGAAAACTTTGTTATTTGAAGGAAAGCTGAATTTTTCAATCTTTTGAACAGTGCGACCTTCTGGGACCTGCCATAGTGAAAGTGTAAAGACAAGAAAACCGATACATACTGTTATCCATACCGTATAGGACAGACGTGTGCTTTCTTCATAATGGCTAAGCACGATCCCAAGACCACCGATGGCAAGAATACCGACCAGCCCCGCACCTTCGCGAAAGCCATTTAAGCGGGTGCGTTCATGGTAATTTGGTTCCAGTTCAGCAGCCCAAGAAAGGTAAGGTATTTGAATGGCTGTCCATGCAAGATACAGCAACAACCCCCAGGTAAATAAATAGGCAACACCCACACCATCAGGTGGGGTGAACAGCGCGATTAAAGCAGGTGCACCAATCAATCCTCCAATCGCAATGGGGAGTTTGCGTTTTCCAAATCGTGCTGGGATATGATCTGATATCCAGCCAAGAAGAGGATCGCTGATCACATCAAATAGGCGCAACAAAAGAAGGACGCTGCCTACTGTTGCAAGACCTAACCCAACCGTTTCGCCATAGAAGGAGGGGAGGAGGACGAACACGGGGATGGTTGGAAAGGCCAAGACAAAAGCAGGCAGCGCGTAAAGGGCCTTATGCGTTGTCGTTGACGATTTTGAATAAACCGACATCAATGGTCCCGGCTTTAAAACCGGCCTCGCAATAAGACAGATAATATTCCCACATCCGTTTGAAGCGGGTATCAAAACCAAGCGGCTTTATGTCATCCCAAGCATGTTGGAAATTCTTTTGCCAAATCTCACATGTTTTGGCATATGATGCACCGAACAGGTGGGTATCTATTAGGGAGAGGCCATTTTTATCTAGCGTTTTTTCTAAGGCTTCAACACTGGGTAAAAGACCACCGGGGAAGATATAACGCTGGATGAAATCAACGTTCTTGCGGTAACTTTCAAAACGCTCATCTTCAATTAAAATGATTTGTAAAACAGCAACACCACTGGGTTTGAGAAGCTTTTTAACAGCCGAAAAATAGGTATCCCAATTTTCATAACCAACAGCCTCAAACATCTCGATGGAAACGATCTTGTCATATTGGCCTTCTGCATCACGGTAATCCGTTAAACTTGCAGATGCCAAGTGATCTATTCCTGACTTTTTATAACGGCTTTGGGCAAAGGCCAGTTGTTCACTTGATAAGGTCAAACCTTCAATCTGACAGTCATATTCTTCTGCTGCGATTTGTGAAAAACCACCCCAGCCACAACCGATTTCCAGAACCCTTTCATCTGTCTTAAGTTCAGCCATATCAGCAATGGTGCGATATTTATGAAGTTGCGCTTCTTGAAGGCTTTCTCTTCCCCTAAATAAGGCAGAAGAATAGGTCATACTGTCATCTAACCATTTGGCGTAAAAGTCATTCCCCAAATCATAATGATACGAGATATTGCGTTTGGAGCCTTTTTTAGAATTGGCGTTCAACATGTGACGCAAACGATTAAGGCTTCTAAAAAGCCAACCGCCTTTGTTATCCAAAGCAAAGGCATCTTCATTGGCTAGAGCGAGATCAAATAAGGCGGTCAGATTAGGGCATGCCCAATCGCCTTCAAGGTAGCACTCAGCCAATGCCACATCACCTTGCATGATCATTTTTGATAGGGGGTTGTAGTTTTTTAACATCACCGTTGCATGAAGATCACCTTCCCCAAAATGAAGCGTTTGACCAGATGGCAGTGTCAAAGATAATCGACCGTATTTGATATTGCCAAGTTGGCTACTGATTGCACGAACCCAAGGGTTTGACGTTTCAGATAATGAGAGAATGCTTACACTTGTCTCACTCATGACTTGGGCTCCATTTGATTAGAGGATGATACAAGGGTTACAGGATGGGATGGCACTGGGGGACGGGTGACAAGTTTTAGCCCCTTTTTCCAGAGTTTGAGGGCTTCCCAGTGAATGCCCAGAATGATTTTCACCGTCATCAAAGGGTATCTGGCAAGGATACGAAGTAAAGATGCATCACTTAAGGGCGTTTCTGTTCCATTGAAATTGGCTTTCAACAAAGTCCCATCCTCATCAGATTGGGTAATCGAAACTGAAATCTTATCCTGAGGTGGAACCATGCGAAATGCGTATTCAGCATTCATTTCCATGAAAGGAGAGACATAAAAACTTTTTTGGCATTTTTGTTTGATCACCCCATCAGATGAGCTCTCCGCAGGAATGACATAACTGTGCCTTTCGCCAAATGTATTACTGACTTCATAGATAATGGCTTGAAGGTTTTCATCTTTTGAATAACAGTAATAGACACTTAAGGGGTTGAAAACATATCCAAAAAAACGGGGATAACACAGCAGTCGAATTGGCCCGCCTTCAATGTCAATCTCTGCCTCATTCAGAATGTTTTCCACATAGGGGCGCAATGGTTTGTCCTCACCCGTGCCATGGTCTTTATTCCAAAAGGACACGATGTTGAGACGGTTATAGGCAAACAACTTGAAACTTTTATCTAGCTGATCCAGCTCATCCAAATCGAAAAGAAAACTACAGACTTTGTAATTTAGCTCGTGAATTTTGGGCTTGAAGCGTTTGTGATAAACTTTGCCTTCAAAGATTTTAGAAAACATTTATGCAGCCTCCTGTTTCATAAGGTTAGGCCAATCTTTTGGAAGGTTAATCCGTCCAGACTCATTTTCCACCATCCAAGGACGTTTAACTCCGCCAAGGGCTTCGCCAACGGCCAGGCCAGATTGCAGTCCATCTTCATGGAAACCATGCCCAAAATAACTGCCACAGAACCAGATGTTTCTTTTGCCTTGAATATTCCACATCATGCGCTGGGCGGATACGGCGTCTTGATCAAACATCGGGTGGTGATAAAGGAAGCTTCTGATGATCACTCCATCTTTTGGAAGGTGTGTCGGGTTCAAGGTAACGAAATAATCCGTATCCCCTTTAATGTGCTGAAGGTTGTTCATCCAGTAGGTCACGCAGACATCATCTTTATCTTCGACTTCTTCACTGAGATAATTCCAGCTTGACCAAGCTTTGCGATTTTTGGGCATGAGGGACTTATCAGTATGTAAAATGGCGATGTTTGGCTGATAGGTAAAAGCACTCAGCAGTTTTTTTTCTGCCGCATCTGCATCTGCTAACATTTTCAGTGCTTGGTCTGCATGGCAAGCGAGTACCACATGGTCAAAACGTTCAATCTCGCCATTACGATCTTCAACACCAACACCGCTACCATATTGCCAAACCTTAGCAGCCCCTCTGTTCAGGGAGATATCCCCTTTGAAATTCCGCGTTAATTTATCAATATATTGGCAACTCCCCCCAACAACCGTGCGCCATTTTGGACGGTCTGCGAGTTGCAGAAGTCCGTGGTTATCGCAGAAACGCAGGAAGGCTTCTAATGGATAGTCCATCATGGTTTCTACAGGGGTTGACCAGATGGCAGCTCCCATGGGCAGCAGATGGTCACGCTGAAAGCTCTCTGAATAATTATTTTGTTTCAGGAATTCGCCCAATGTAACATTGGGCATTTGATCCATAGAAAGAAGGCTCGGGGCCTCTTTATAAAAGCGAAGAATATCTTTAACCATTGCCCAGAAACGTGGACGAAATAGGTTTTTCTTTTGGGCGATTAAACCCCAGATGTCACTACCCGCATATTCAAAATCGCCTCTTCCAACGGATACACCAAACGACATATCTGTTTCTTGTGTTTCAACACCAAAATGATCAAACATGGCAATCAGGTTTGGGTAATTTTTCTCATTATAAACAATGAAACCAGTATCAACGCCAGTACCATCCACATTCACTGTATTCGTATGACCGCCAATACGATCATCTTTTTCAAAAATGGTGACATCATGGTTCATCGAAAGCAGCCAAGATGCTGACATCCCGGATATACCTGTACCAATGATGGCGATCTTTAATCTTTTAGGTGTTGGTGATGTGATCATGTGAGTTCTCCGTATTGGCGATGTAATTGTTACGCAGGAGAATTTCAGTTGGATCACGAATATTAGAAAAAAATTGAAATTATTATTTTCATTCATAAATGCAATTAAGTGGTGATCCAAATGTCATCCCGTCTCGTAAAAGAAAAAACAACACGATTTAGGATGACCCGTGCAGGATCAAAAAGTTCAATCAGAACAAACTATACAACGTGATTCAAATGAATTGACTGCGTTGTTGGTTAAAGTTTCTAAAGAGAGAGACAAACAGGCTTTTGCAGCCTTGTTTGAACATTTTGCCCCCCGCGTAAAGTCCTATGTCTTTAAGCTTGGAAGTGACGAGACAATGGCGGAAGAAATAGCACAACAAACTCTTTTACAGGTATGGCGCAAAGCCCATCTGTTTAACGCAGATATGGCAGCAGCCAGTACATGGATTTTCAGGATTGCCAGAAATTTACGCTTGGATGTTCTCAGAAAAGAAAAGCATTTTGATTATGATGATCATGATCTGACAGAAATTGAAGACAAGCGAGATAATCAGGAAAAACAGCTGGATCAAAATCAACATGCTCACATTGTCAGAACTGCCCTTCAACAATTACCTGCAGAACAGATTGAAATTGTGAGGCTCTCTTTTTATGAAGGGCTCAGTCATGGTGAAATCTCTAAACATCTTGATGTTCCACTGGGCACTGTAAAGTCACGCATGAGGCTCGCTTTCAAAAGGATCAAAGATAGTGTAGGAGAGGTGCTATGACCATTTATCACCATCTCAATGACGAAACCTTAATGGCCTATGCTGCTGGTTCTGTCTCTGAAAGTATGAGCTTTGTTATCGCAACGCATCTTTCTCTTTGCCCCAATTGCAGAAATAAAGTCATAGAAATGGAAAGTCTGGGGGGCGTTGCTTTGGAAGATGAAACGCAACTTGCTATGCAATCTGGCGCACTAGATACAGTTTTAGGAATGCTGGATGATGATTTTTCTAAAGAAAAACTGACACCCGCAAACGATCAAAACAAATCCGATATTCCCATGCCGTTGGCTCAATATATCCCATCTGAATTAAACGAAATTAAATGGAAAAATATGGCACCAGGTATCAAAACTTTTCCTTTAACTGAGGTGAAAGCTGGGAGCGGCTCCGTTCGTCTGTTGAAAATATCACCGGGTGTGACAATTCCAGAGCATAGCCACAGTGGTTCTGAACTTACACTTGTCCTTAAAGGGTCATTTAGTGATGAAATTGGCCGCTTTAAAGCAGGTGATATCGCGGATTTAGATGACGATACAAATCATCAACCCATTGCCGATAGCTCAGAAGATTGTATCTGCCTCGTCGTAACGGAAGGTCCACTACAATTCAAAGCGCTGGTACCAAGACTCATGCAATATTTTGTGGGTATGTAACTGAACTATCCAGTTTAAGGTTTTAAAACTGATAATAGTATCTAAAAATAAAAATGAGCAAGCATGGTTTTCTTTCGGTTTGGGTCAAACTCGGCCTAAAGAATCTGATGCCAGTGTGTGTCTGCTTTACCTTTAACAGCTGTCTCTTATGTTTTGATATCAGACTATCGAAAGCTATGAGATTTGAGCCAACGTGGGAGAGGTCTATCGGTATTCTTCTGGTGAGAAGTGTGTTCGACTGTAGTTCGTATGGATATAGCTCAACCAAAACGAAGTATTGTTTTCGAACTTGGAACCTATGGATTTATAGCAGCCGTATAATTGCGCTCAAGACCCTTAAGAAATAGGTTCAGGCACTGAATTTGAATGTTGGGGAAAGGTTGTATCTGGCCCCCGCAACCAACTCAACGAGAACCTCACTGTTTTTGGCAGTGGGGTTTTTGTTTGCCAGCTTGATTAGGGCCGGAAGCTCGCCGTATAGCTCGATTTGCGGCTCTTTGTCAGTTGGGATAGCACGCGCTTCTTTAATGAGGCCTCTAAGGGCGTTAAACGCTTCTGCATTACCATTATCATCCATCAGGGCATCAGATAGGGCCGCAACCTTGTCTCGGTACATTGTCGATAGACATGGATGCAGACGAGGCAATGAACTTGGATGAACTGCAAGCAGTTGTTTTAGTTCTTTACTGCGATTGTCTAACTCAATCATACGGGCTTTAACTTTTTCCGCTGGAACACCGGAGCAGATGGCATCAATAAGCTTTTCTGTCTCAGCATCAACTTTCTTAAGTTCTTTTTCCATAAGAATACGTTTCTTATCCTGTCTTCTTGCCAGCTTGTTAAGCTCATCATGGAAAGCGTTTACGAACTCTTCTACATATTCAGGCTGCATCAAATTATCTTTGAGGCCTTTTAATACGATGGCTTCAATCTTCTTCTTATTCAGAATGCGGTGGTTGTCACAGGTGCCTTGGTTTTTGGCATTGGAACAGGCGTAGCCGTTTCCATAAATTGAATATGCCCCGCCACAGCAAGAACATTTAAGAATACCAGATAGGAAGTGCTTCGTTCTGCGCGCACCTTTTGGATGGACCTTACCTGTATCTGGATCAGTTACCTTACGACGCATTTCAAGTTGCTTCTTTTTAACAGCATCCCAAAGTTTAGCCTCGACAAAAGCAAGGCTAGGCACATCCTCAACCACCCATTCATTTTCAGGGTTCATGCGTGATTGGCGTTTGCCTGTCATCGGGTCTTTGATGAAGCGTTGACGGTTCCAGATTAAACGACCGATATAAAGCTCATTGTTGAGAATACCTGTACCTCTACGCCAGTTACCGTTGATGGTAGATGGGTTCCACATTTTACCTTGTGGACCTTTGACACCTTCATGGTTTAGGTCATGGGCAATTGCGCGAGGCGAACGGCCTAAGATATATTCTTGCATGATGCGACGAACAACCGCAGCTTCAACCTCGTTAACTTTGCGCTTTCCACAGACATATTCACCATCGGGGTGGCAAGCCCCTAGTATTGTAGACACAC